>NZ_JBFWZI010000128.1:0-3691 GCF_050185545.1 Reyranella sp.
TCGCCATGGCGGGCTTCGTCGGCGCTGCGGCAAGCTGCCTTCTGAGGTCCCCTGGCAATCCCGCAGGCATCGAGAGCGCGGTGTTCGAGGGCATCAAGGCGGGCGTCGCCAAGGATCGGTCCGCCTTCCTGGCCGACCTCCTGA
Organism: Reyranella sp.; assembly: GCF_050185545.1. Lineage (GTDB taxonomy): Bacteria > Pseudomonadota > Alphaproteobacteria > Reyranellales > Reyranellaceae > Reyranella. Next base: position 145 of record NZ_JBFWZI010000128.1, read on the forward strand.
AAGACGTCTTCTTCGACATCAAACGGCCCGCGACCAACCCGGCGACGCCGCAGATGGTGCAACACTGGCTGGACGTCGCTTTGCAGGCCAGTCTCGAGGCGACGATCGCCTGTGTCGATGCGTTCAGCGCCACCGACTTCCGCCCCGAGCTGTCGTCGGTGAAAGTGCCCGCCCTGGTACTGCATGGAACAGCCGACATCCCCGTGCCGATCGGGTTGGCACGGGCGACGGCACAGGGAATTCCCGGGTCGAGGATGATCGAGTACGAGGGGCTGTACGACGGAGTCTCGCACGGCCTGGTGGTGACCGAGAAGGATCGCGTGGTCCGCGATCTCATGGGCTTCCTCGCCAGCTGAGTTCCGTCAAGTCCCGTCGATTTGATGCGCCGTGAGGGGCCGCTTGGCGGGATCGCCGCACAGTTCGGTTGCACGATGCCGATTGCACTGCCGAGGTGAAGGGAATGTTCAGGATTGGAGAATTCGCGCAAATCGCCCAGGTATCGGCGAGACAATTGCGGCACTACGATCAGCTCGGGCTGCTGCGCCCGGGCCATACCGATCCCAGGAGCGCGTATCGCTACTACAGCATTCGCCAGCTGCCGCGGCTGAACAGCATTCTGGCGCTGAAGGAGCTCGGGCTTACCCTCGAGCAGATCGGACCGCTGCTCGAGAACAGGATCTCTCCGGAGGAGCTGCGCGGCATGCTCGCCATGAAGCGCGCACAGGTCGAGCAGTCGCTTCGCGCCGAAGAGACCCGTCTGCGCCACATAGAGTCGCGTATCGCGGAGATCGATCGCCAGGGGCGAATCGAGGGCTTCGACGTGATCGTCAAGTCCGTTGCCGCGGTCCCGTTTCTTTCCGTTCGCAGGTCCTTCGAGGGCATGGACGAGGTCGTGTCCATGATCCGCACCATCGCGCAGGAAGGCGCCCGGCAGATTCGCCCCGCCCTGCGCGACAAGCTGATGGTCGTGGCGCGCAATGACGTCGACGACGAGGCGCTCGACCTCGATATCGGCTTCTCCCTGACGCGGCAGTCGAACGCGAGCATACGCGTTTCCGGAAACTGCCTGCTGCTGGCCAGCGAGCTTCCGGCAGTTCCGACCATGGCGACGATCGTAAGGCCCGGGACCAACGCCGTAAGCCATTCATCCTTCGCCGCGATCGGCACCTGGATCGAGGCCAACCAGTACGAAATCGCCGGGCCTTGCCGCGAGGTCTTTCTCGAGCCGATCACCGAGCCACCCGGCTTCGAGCGTGCCCTGGTGGAAATCCAGTTTCCGGTTCGCCGCGCCGCCTGAACGCGCGCCGACCAGGTCAGGAGCGGCCACCGGCCGCCGCAGAGTCGTCGTTCGATCCCAGAACATGAGGAGAGTCAGATGAAGATCTATGGTGTGCCGCTGTCGGTCCATACGCGAAAGGTGCTCGTCGCAGCACGACTCAAGGGAGTGCCATTCGATCTCGACGTCGTCATTCCCGTCGTTCCGGACAACCCGCCGGCAAACTGGCGCGACATCAGCCCCACAGGCCTCATCCCGGCGATCGACGACGGCGGTTTCCGGCTCGCCGATTCGACCGCGATCATCCACTACATGGAACGCAAACACCCGACACCGGCCCTTCTCCCGGCCGACAGCAAGGAGCTCGGCGCCGCGGTGTTCCTCGATGCCTGGGCAGGCTCGGCGCTGTTTCGCAACGTCGTGCATCCGATCTTCCACAATCAGGTCGTCAATCCGAACATCCGCAAGCTCCCCGCGGATCAGGCCGCAATCGATGCCGCGGTGAACGAGGCCGCTCCCGAGGCGTTCGGCTATCTCGAGAGTCGGGCGCCCGAAGCCTTCCTGGTTGGTGGCGAGCTGTCGATCGCCGACCTCGCCGTCGTCTCCAACCTGATCGTCTTCCACTACCTCGGCCGGCGCATCGACGATCGCTTCCCGAAGCTTCAGACCTACTTCCGAAGGCACCTCGATTCGCCAGTGCTCGGCGCCGCATTGGCGGACGAAAGGCCATATGTCGCCCAGATGGGCCTCGATCTCAGCTTCATCGGGTAGCAGCGCCAGAGCCTCAGGTCGTCGCGACAATCAGCTCTTCCGAGCTCGTCGTCTTGAGGCCATCTGCCCTCGCGGGGAAATAGCGCGCGTTCAGCTCGGCTGCCGATACATGCCGCACCCTCTGGAAACCCGCTTCCCGGGCGAGGCCCAGCGCCTGGTCGGGCGTAAAGAAGCTGAGCCAGGGATTGCCGCCGGCGCGTGCGCCCTTCATTGCCGCCTCGACGCCGGACCGCTCCGCAGGATCGATCAACTCCATTGGGCCAATGAAGCTCATCACGAAGGTCGTGCCTGACGCGAAGGCAGCGATCTGGCGCATGGTCGCGAGGTTCGCGTCACGCGTGAGATACATGCTGACACCGGTCGAAGCGACAACGGCTGGCTTGCACGCATCGAACCCTGCGTCGGCCAACCTCTCCATCCAGGACTCGCCCGCTTCGAAATCGACCGGCACCAACCGCAAATTATCAGGGATGCCCAAACCGAGATCGAGCAGCCGTTGCCGCTTCCAGGCCTGTGGGCCAGCGCGGTCGATCTCGAAGATATCGAGGCGTCCCGCCAAATCCGGCCGTCGCAGAGCGAAGGTGTCGAGTCCGGCTCCAAGCAGCACATATTGCCCGACGCCGAGGCTCATCTCGTCGGCCACCAGATCTTCGACGAAGCGCGCGCGCACCACGATGGAGGCACGATAGGTCCTGGTGCCCTGCGGGTGCATGTCGCCGCGCCGCTGCCAGCCTTCATCCGGTGCGGCGATCCTGAGCCCGATCTCGTCCTCCAATGCGTGCGGCAGTGGGTCGATCTGCACGTGAAGTGCGCGCCACAGTGCAGTCCGGATCGCCGTCTGGTCGGGCGCCGCCGATTGCAGGTGTTTCGTCGATTTCGTCCGTTTCGAGAGCGCCATCGCTTACTCTTTGGCCGGCGCCTGGAGGCGCCAGATGCGTCCATCGGGATCGCGGATGGTCATCTCCCGCGTCCCCCAATGTGTGTCCTCGAACGGAGTTATCACATCGAGGATCGGCTCGGGCCGGAACGCATTCTCGTCGGCCACCTTGAGGACAACATGCGCTTCGGTCTCCTGGCTTGCCGGGACCTCTGCGATGAAGAGGTAGGGTCCCACACCATTGCGCATCTGACCTGAGTTGTGGTCGGTCTCGAACTCGAGGACAAAGCCCAGCGCCTGGAAGAACTTGGCAGCCTTGCCCCAGTTGTGGGTCGTCAGCAGAACAGCCTCGACGCCATCGGTTGTCATGTCACTTCTCCTTTCTGGACAACGGCCGCTTCGACTGGCCTTCATCGAGGTAGGCGCGCAACGCTTCGGCCACGAGTGCCGAGAGCGATAACTCCGCTTCAATGGCGTGATGCTTCACCCGCCTGATCAGCCGGACCGGCAGATACACATTGAATTGCTTGACCTCCTCGTCGTCCATTGCATTCCTAGAATGCTAGCAATATAGCAATCAGTCAACTCATCGCAAAGCGAGGAAGCCCGCCACTGGCTACTCG
>NZ_JBFWZI010000128.1:3791-20994 GCF_050185545.1 Reyranella sp.
CAGCCGGACCGGCAGATACACATTGAATTGCTTGACCTCCTCGTCGTCCATTGCATTCCTAGAATGCTAGCAATATAGCAATCAGTCAACTCATCGCAAAGCGAGGAAGCCCGCCACTGGCTACTCGACCAGATGCGCCAGGACATGGAACGTGTGGCGCCGCTGATCGACTTGCCCGCTGCTCGCAATGGCTGAGATCGTCATAAAGGGGCGGCGGGTGCCTGCCCGCTCTTCTAATGTTCGGGCCGCGGGCGTCTCGCCCGCTCATGATTCATGAGAAGAGCGGGCGAGGCGCCCGCGGTCCAAACATGAGGAGAATCACTGTTCGAGAGCCTCGCGCCAGTGAATCTCACTGCACGCCGCCGCCCATTTGGTGCCCGTTCACGCGCCGCCGACGCTAGGGTCGCCGTCCCGGCCGCAGACCTGGAGAGCCCGATGCCCGACCTCACCAAGTTCAACACCCTGACCTTCGATTGCTACGGCACCCTGATCGACTGGGAACGTGGCATTCTGGCCGAGCTGCGCCCATGGGTGGACCGCAACGGGCGCAGGGACCTCGACGACAACGCCATCCTCGAGGTGTTCGGCACCACCGAGGCGACCTGCGAGGCAGAGACGCCGGGCAAGCTCTACCCGGACATCCTGGCCGAGGCGCACCGCCGCCTGGCCGACCAATGGGGCATCAAGGCCGGCGCCGCCGACGCCACCGAGTTCGGCCAATCGGTCGGACGCTGGCCGGCCTTCGCCGACAGCGCCACCTCGCTGCAGTACCTCAAGCGCTACTACAAGCTGGTGATCCTCTCCAACGTCGATCGCGCCTCCTTCGCGCGCAGCAACGAGAAGCTGGGGGTCGCCTTCGATCGCATCATCACCGCCCAGGACGTTGGCTCCTACAAGCCCAGCCTGCGCAACTTCGAATACGCGCTGGCCGACCTGGAACGCACCTTCGCCACCCGGAAGGCCGACATCCTGCATACCGCCCAGAGCATCTTCCACGACGTCGTCCCGGCACGCACCGTCGGCCTGGCCACGATGTGGATCAACCGGCGCAAGACGGACGGCGGCTGGGGCGCCACGCCCGCGCCGCAGGCCAAGGGCGCGCTGACGACGCCCGACATGGAGGTCGGCAGCATGGCCGATTTCGTGGTCTTGCATCAGGCCCACCTTCGCGGCGAATCTGCGTAGCGCGCGGCGGACGGCCCGCGCGAGGCAACGAGGGGGGCATGAAGCAAAGGGGTGGCGGCACGATCCGGCTCGACAGGCTGGACCTCAAGATCCTGGCGACGCTGCAGGCCGCCGGACGCATCAGCAACCTGGAGCTGGCCGACAAGGTCGGGCTGTCGGCCACGCCCTGCATGCAGCGCGTACGACGCATGGAGGCGGCGGGCTACATCAGCGGCTACGGCGCGCGGCTCGAGATCGACCGCATCTGCGGCAACATCGTGGTGTTCACCGAGATCACCCTGGGCAACCACCGTCGCGAGGATTTCCTGAAGTTCGAGCGCGGCATCCAGGAGATCCCGCAGATCCTCAACTGCTTCCTGGTGACCGGCGGCTACGACTACCTGGCGCAGTTCATCGCCCGCGACATCCACGACTACCAGACTGTCGTCGAGGACCTGCTCGACCGCGACCTCGGCGTCGAGAAGTACTTCAGCTACGTCACCATCAAGCAGGTCAAGCGCGGCCTGGGCTACCCGCTCGGGGACCTGGTCGTGCAGCCCGAGCCGTGAGTTCTGAGGTCATGGCTGGGTGCGAAGTCGAAGGGAAAAGTTGGCGCATATGAGTGGTGCGCTCCCAGCAATCTTACGGCGACGGAGGGGTCATGAGCACCGCGACTGTGGCTCATGACCCCTCCGTCTCGGACTACCGAGACACCTCCCAGCAAAGCTGGGGAGGAGAAGAATCGAAGTGCGCGCGCGATCGTCGCGCTCTCCGAGACTGCCCGTGCAGGCGAGCGACTTGTGAGGTAAAGCGGATCGCAGTTTCCGAGTAGTTCCCGCCCTCGAGGACCAACGCCGATGTCACCCCCGGTCACCCGCATCCCCAGCGACGAAAAGCTGCCCCCTTCTGCCGATGTCGTCGTGATCGGCGGCGGCGTCGCAGGCATCACCGCTGCCTACAACCTCGCCAAGAAGGGGCACTCCGTGGCGGTGGTGGAGAAAGGTTACGTCGCCGGCGAGCAGTCCAGTCGCAACTGGGGCTGGTGCCGGCAGCAGAATCGCGACCTGCGCGAACTGGAGCTGGCGCAGCGCGCGGTCGAGATGTGGAACGGCATGAACGAGGAGCTGGGTGCCGAGACCGGCTTCCGGCGCACCGGGTTGGTCTATGTGACGACCAACCCGTCCGACCTCGACACCTGGACGCGCTGGGTCGACTCTGCCCGCGAGCGGCAGATGCGCAGCCACGTACTTTCGGCAGCCGAGGCCAAGGCGATGACGCCGGGCAGCACCGGCAACTGGATCGGCGGCATCCACTCACCGACCGACGGCAGGGCCGAGCCAGCGCTTGCCGTGCCGGCGATCGCCGAAGGGGCGCGCCGGCGGGGCGTCACCATCCACCAGGGTTGCGCCGCGCGCGGGCTCGAGACCTCGGCGGGCCGCGTCTCCGGCGTCGCCACCGAGAAGGGCACTATCCGCACCAGCACCGTGCTGGTCGCCGGTGGAGCCTGGACCTCGATGTTCTGCCGCCATCACGGCATCGACCTGCCGCTGGCCGGCGTGCGCTCGACCTCGTTCTTCACTGCCCCGGCGCCGCAGATCACCGAGGGCGGCATCTCGACGCCGGACGTCACGTTCCGGCGCCGGCTCGACGGCGGCTACACGATCGGCATCAGCGGGCGCGGCCTGCTCGAGCTCACGCCGCAGGGCCTGATGTATGCCAGGCCGTTCTGGCGCACCTTCAAGAAGCGGTACAAGCTCCTGACCATCCGCGCCGGGCGCTCGTTCTTCGACGGCCCCGAGGCGCTGCTGCGCTGGAGCAACGACACGGTCTCGCCGTTCGAACGCATGCGCACCTACGACCCGCCGGCGCAGGAAAAGCTCGTCAGCTTCGCCCTGAAACGCATCGGCGAGATCTACCCCGAGCTCGCCAACCTGAAGATCATGCACAAGTACGGCGGCCTGATCGATTTCACCCCGGACTGGCTGCCGGTGATCTCGGCCATCGACAAGCTGCCCGGCCTGCACGTCTCCGCCGGCTTCAGCGGCCACGGCTTCGGCATCGGCCCGGGCGCCGGGCGCCTGGCGGCCGACATCGTCGCCGGCGACCCGCCGATCGTCGATCCGCAGCCCTTCCGCTACAGCCGCCTCGTCGATGGAACCGATCTCGGCGAGCCGGGCTTGATGTGAGCTCTCATGCTCCTCCCCAGCGGAGCTGGGGAGGTGTCGCCGTCTTACGGCGACGGAGGGGTCGTCGCTGGGAGCGCGCCACGCCGATGGCGCTCTTCTTGTCGATCACACATCCCATGAGCGCCATCGGAGTGGCGCGCTCCCAGCGCATGACCCCTCCGTCCGCGATTGCGCAGACACCTCCCCAGCTTCGCTGGGGAGGAAAATTAGAGGCGCGCTCACGCACCCTCGCCCAGGAAGCGCCGGGCATTGCCCGACAGGACGAAGGCCTGGTCGGCCGCCGACAGGCCGAGCCTCTCCACCGCGGCTACCGGCTCGGTCTCCTCGATGGTGAAGGGATGGTCGGTGCCGATGCAGAGCTGGGTGATGCCGAAGCGCTCGATCAGGAACCGCAAGGTGTCGGCGTCGTAGACCAGCGTGTCGTAGTAGAGCCGGCGCGCCATCTCGGCCGGCGAGCCGCCGGTCGCCTCCTTCATGCCGGGCACCAGCTTCCAGCCGTGCATGAAGCGCGGCAGCACCAGGCCGAACACGCCGCCGCCATGGCTGAAGGCGATACGAAGCTGCGGATGGCGGCCGATGATGCCGCCCATCATCAGCGACACGATCGCCGTCGAGGTCTCGCAGGGAAACAGCGCAAGCGCCGGCATGTTGGGCGGGCCGACCAGCCGTTCCGTGCCGGCGGGATGCAAGGCATGCACGAAGATCGCCGCGCCGAGCCGCTCGGCCGTGGCGAAGAAGGCGGCATAGCGCTTGTCGCCGATCGACACGCCGTTGACGTTGGTGCCGATCTCCACGCCCTTGAAGCCCATCGCCATCAGCCGCTCGAGCTCGGCGGCCGCGCGGTCGGGATCCTGCATTGGCACCATGCCGAGGCCGGCGAAGCGTCCCTTGCCGTCGGCCACCATGGTCGCGATGGAGTCGTTGACGTGGCGCCCGAGCGACTCGGCATCCTCCGCTTCCAGCCAGTAGGACAGCAGCTCCGGCATCGGCGACAGCACCTGGCGCTCGACCCGCGCCGCCTCCATCACCTCGAGGCGCCGTTCCAGGCTCCAGCAATGGTCGCTGACGGTGCGAAACACCTTGCCGGCGATCATGACGTTGCAATGGTGACAGTCGTGCGCCGGCGCCATCGACGGCCAGCGTACATCGGCATGGCGACCGGCATAGGCGGGAAAGCTCGCCGGCACGATGTGGGTGTGGATGTCAGTCGCGCCCGTCGTCATTCGTTCCCTCGATGCCCTTGATGTATCCTGCCCGAAAACTCGAGGCGTCGACGTTATGGGAGATGGCATGAAACTCAAAGACAAAGTCGCCCTCGTCACCGGTACCAGCCCCAACATCGGCGGCGGCATCGCCGAAGGACTGGCCGCCGAAGGCGCCGCGCTGGTCTGCGTCGATGCGCTGGCCGCCAATGCGACGGACTGCGCCAACTACCTGAAGAGCATCGGCGGCAAGGCACTCGGCATCACCTGCGACGTCACCGACCAGGACGCGGTAACCGCCGCGGTGCAGAAGGCGTGCGACACCTTCGGCCGGATCGACGTGCTGGTGAACAATGCCGTCGTGTTCAACAGGAAGGGCGTGCTCACCATGCCGCTCGACCAGTGGCGCAAGCAGATCGACGTGATCCTGACTGGCGCCTTCCTGTTCACCAAGCATGTCGCGCAATCGATGATCGAGCGCCAAGTGCGCGGCAGCATCCTCAACATCGTCTCGACCGCGGGCCACCAGGGCGAGCCCGACAATATCGGCTACTCGACCGCCAAGTGCGGCATGCTCAACTTCACGCGCTCGGCAGCGATGGAACTCGCAAAGCACGGCATCCGCGTCAACAGCCTGACGCCGACTGCGACCGATCCCTCGGAATCGGTGGAGCGCGCCCAGCGCTGGGGCCGGCCGGCGCCCGATCTATCGGCCGCCAAGCCGGTTTTCGAGATGTTTCGCAGCCGCATCCCGATGCAGAAGCTGCCATCGCCCAGCGACTACGGCCGCGCCGCCACCTTCATCGTGTCGTCGGACGCCGCGATGATGACCGGCACCGACCTGCGCATCGATGCCGGCGCGATCGCCCGCTACTGGCCGTGGGATCCTGCCGCCCGGTGACGTGAAAACCCTGGTCTGCCAAGCCTGAGGCCAAGCCCGGCGCCTTAGGCTGCGGCTCCCACTTGAATCAACCGCTGTCTAATCGTCGATTGCGAGGCGCTTTCTATTCTCGCTCGTATCCTCGTACACGCGCCACTCGGCGACCCGCGCATTCTCGATCGTCGCGGTCCACAGGGCGGCGCCCGCCAGGCGCAGGTCAGAGCAGACCGAGTAGCCGACGAGGACGACCGTCTCGCCGGGCGGGAACACTCTTTCGAGTTGATTGCGGTAGTCGGGAAAGGACGCGAAGAATCCCCGCCATGCCTCGATGCAGCGAGACTTGCCCGAGATTGTGTTGTCGGCCGAGTCGATGAACACATGGCGATCGGCCATCAGGGCCGCGAGCCCCTTGAGATCGCGTCGATTGATGCAATCGTTGAACGAGAGGGCGATGCTTGTTGAGCACTCATCCATCGCTTGCTCCGGCGGTCATTTGCTTTGCGCGAGTCCATAGTTTCCCAGAATGGCATCGGCGGCGGCGCGGGCGCGGCGCGCTAACTCGCGCGGGCTCGGCCGGTCGGCCACGCCCAGCAAAAGGCCAACCATCAGGTTGCCCCACAGCAACCCGGTGAAATGCTCGGCCATCTGAGCAGGCTCGCCGTCGAGCAATCGAGACGACCGGGCCTGGGAAAGGATCGATCGCAAGGCGGTTCGGATCGCCTCGCCGCCTATGGAGTCCACGGCCCGCGCGACCTCCGGCGCGCGCGTGGCCTCGGCGATGGCGAGCCGGAACACGGCGACAACGGCGGGATCGCTGATCTCGGTCAGGAACTGCGTTCCGAAGGCCGTCAGCACATCCGCGAGCGCCTCACGATCCAGCGCCCTCGGCAGATCGACGGGCACCCGCAGCCGCCTTACCCGCGCGCCGATGCAGGCCGCCAGTATCTCCTGCTTGTTGCCCACGAGGGCGTAGAGCGTCGCCTTCGAGACCTGCGCGCGCGTGGCGATCTCGAGCGTGCTGGTGCCCGCATAGCCGCCTTCGGTGAAAGCCCTGAAGGCTGCCGAGAGAATGCGCTGGCGGACCGCCGATTCGCCGGAATCCGGCCGGGATTGCCTGGATGTCGATTTCGTCACGACCCTCCCTTGACACAGTACCGTGCGGTACCCAACTCGGTTATCGACAGTACCACTCGGTACTGACCGACGACAGCCCGATGCCGATCAGGGCCCGCATCGGCAAGGGGCGAACGCGAGGGAAAGGATTTGGACATGACCCCTGGAAAGGTTCTCGTCACAGGCGCCTCGGGCGGGCAGCAAGGCCGGACCGGCCGGCACGTCGCCGAAATGCTGCTCGCCCGCGGCATCCCGGTGCGCGCCTTCGTCCATCGCATCGACGAACGATCGGAGCGATTGCGCCGCCTCGGCGCGGAGGTGGTCGACGGCGACTTTCTCGACATCCGCTCTGTCCAGCGCGCGGCTCGCGGCGTCTCGTCGATCTACTTCGCCTACCCGGTCCAGGACGGTCTGCTCGACGCGACGGCGGCGATGGCCGTTGCCGCCCGCGAAGCAGGCGTCTCCCGGCTCGTCGATCTCGAGATGCTGATATCGTCGCCCGACGCCCCGACGCCGCGCATGCGGCAGAACTACCTGTCCGAGCAGGTCTTCGAATGGGCCGGGATCGGGGCGACGCATGTCAGGGCCACGGTCTTTTACGAAAATCTCCGGGTGCTCTTCCGCCTGAACCAGTCGGCCGAGGGAACGATTCGGCTGCCCTGGGGCAATCGTCTCGACGCAAGGATCGCGCTCGTCGCGGCCGAGGACGTGGCACGGGTCGCGGTCGGCCTGCTCGCCACAGCCTCGGTGCCGGCCGGCTCCGCCTTCCCGTTGATCGGTGAGGTCATCTCGTTTCGGGAAATCATCGCGGCCTTCCAGCGGACGCTCGGGCGCGAGCTGCGATACGAGGAAATCTCGGACCAGGAGTGGCAGAGCGGCGCCCTCGCCCGCGGCGCATCTCGGCACGCGGTCGAGCACCTCTCCAACCTCTGGCGCACGTTGCGCGGCTTTGCCCAGCAACCGCAGACGTTCAAGGTCAGCGACACGATCGAGACCGTGGGCGGCGCGAAACCCAAGACCTTCGAGACGTTCCTCCAGGAGGAGAAGGACGCGTTGAAAATCGACATGGCCAGGACCGCCTAGAAGGGAGTCTGCTATGCACAGACGACACCTGCTGATCGCTCCCCTGCTTCCGCTCGTGATGCGCCCGGAGGCGCTCGCCGACCCCCTCAAGAAGGAGGCCACCATGAACGAGCTGACGCAACGGATCATCGAGACCAACGGCATCCGGCTCAGCATTGCCGAGCAGGGCAAGGGACCGCTGGTGCTGCTGTGCCATGGCTTCCCCGAATCCTGGTACTCCTGGCGCCACCAGCTTGGTGCGCTGGCCGCGGCGGGCTTCCACGCCGTGGCGCCCGACATGCGCGGCTACGGCAAAAGCGACCGGCCGGCAGCCATCGACCGCTACACGATCTTCGATCTGGTCGGCGACCTCGTGGGCATCCTCGACGCGCTCGGGGCTCGGACCGCCGTCCTCGTCGGCCACGACTGGGGCGCGACGGTCGCCTGGCATGCCGCGCTGCTGCGTCCCGACCGCTTCCGGGCGATCGTGGCGCTCAGCGTTCCGTTCCGGCCGCGCGGCCCGGTGCCACCGACCAGCGTCATGCCGCGAACGGCTGATGCCCAGTTCTATCAGCTCTACTTCCAGGAGCCCGGGCCTGCCGAAGCGGAGTTCGAACGCGATCCGCGCGCGACGCTGCGCAACATGCTCTTCGGCGCCTCGGGCGACGCGACGCGCGGTGGAGGTGCGGAAGCCGGTGGCAGCATCGGCATGGTGCCGCGAGGCGGCGGTTTCCTGCGAGGGGCGGCGGCGCCGGCGACACTGCCGCAATGGCTGAGCGAACGCGACATCGACTTCTATGCGGCCGAGTTTCGGCGCACCGGCTTCAGTGGCCCGCTGAACTGGTATCGCAACATCGACCGCAACTGGCAGCTGCTGGCGCCCTTCGCCGGTGCCCCGGTGACGGTGCCGGCGCTCTACGTCGCCGGTGATCGCGACATTGTCGTCGCCTTCCCCGGCATGGATCAGCTGCTGGCCAACCTCAAGCGCTTCGTCCCCGGGCTGCGCAACACGGTGATGCTGCCGGGCTGCGGCCACTGGACCCAGCAGGAGCGGCCGGCCGAGGTCAATGCCGCGATCCTGGATTTCCTCCGCACCTTGCCCGGCTGACCGCACCCACTACCATGCGATTGACTACTCGGTGTGCGGCGGCGCTTCGATTGCCCAGCTCGGATCGGCGCCGGATGGGTGATCCATGAAGAACACCCACGTGCCGTCGGGCAGCCGGCGATGGACCTCCATGCCGTGGTGATGTACCTCGGTCGGCTTGCCGTCCTTGTCGGTGCCCCTGATCAGCCATTGCGATCGCGTCATCGCGAAGTCGCCGGCGATCGTCGTATGATGGGTCACGACATCCATATGCGGCTTCAGGCCGATATAGGCCGCCATCGTTTTGCGGATGCCCGCCGCGCCGCGGGCGATGGTGGAACCGCCGTGGATATCGTCGATCTGAACGATCGAGGCCTCGGGATGGTACATCGCCGCCGCGGCATCGACGTCCTGCGCATTGAAGGCGCGCGCCAGCCAGAGATTGCAAAGTTCAGGGGAAGGAGCGCCCATTCTCGACTCCCAGTCTGTTGATGATGGTCGGTCGATCGTCGCGTTCACGCGGTAGTCTTCGTCGACTTCTTCGACCGATCCGCCGGTTCGGGGACATGGAATCTGTCGGCCTGCGCGACAACCGACGCAGGCGCGGATTCTCCCTCCCGCCATCCGGTAGTCTGAGCATGCAACAGTCGCATGGGTCCGACACGTCAGGCTTCGTAGGTCTGACACAGCGAATAGATCAAGGGCTGTGCCGACTTGGCGATGCCTGCCGCTTCCTTCATGTGCTTCTGCGCCACGGGACTGTTGAGCATCGCCTCGAAGTCGGCCTTGCTGCGCCACTGCGCGTAATTGGCGACATGGCGGCGATCGTCGGCGACATGGAAGCTCGCCGAGATGAAGCCAGGCATGTGGCGCATGGTCTGCTCGGTCGCCCGCGACAGGACCTCGAGGAGGTCGTCCACGTTATCTGGCGCGACAGTGAAGGTATTGATCAGTGTCACCACGCCACTGTCGGTATTGAGGGTCGTCATGACTGGCTCCTCCGTGTGTGCATGGGTTTGCTCCAAAGGGTGGTAATGCCGGGCGACCCATCCGGGTTTCACGGAAAAACTGGGCAAATGACGCCGGGACACGACACTTCCGATGGCATCCGGCGCCGGATTCACACACCACGCGATTGACCCCGCGGCGGCCCCCGGATAGGTTCCCGCCCTTTTTCGACCAACCGGCGGATGGCCGCCCATGCTCCAGATCCTCGTCGAGGCGCTGGCCAAGACCTATCGCGTCGCCGAACGTGCGCCCGGGTTGGCCGGAGCGCTGAGCGGCCTCGTTCGCCGGCGGTGGCGGGAGGTCCATGCCCTGGCCGACGTCTCCTTCAGCCTCGAGGCGGGCGAGCTGCTGGCCTTCATCGGCCCCAACGGCGCGGGCAAGTCCACGACCGTGAAGATCCTGTCGGGCATCCTGCGGCCGACCAGCGGCCGGGTCGAGGTGGGCGGCCTCGTTCCCTATGAGAACCGTATACGACACGTGGCGCGCATCGGCGTGGTGTTCGGCCAGCGCAGCCAGCTCTGGTGGGACCTGCCCGTCATCGACGGCTTCGATCTGCTGGCCGACATCTATCGCGTCGAGCCAGCCCGCTATCGCCGGCGGCGCGACGAGCTCGTCGCCATGCTGCGGCTCGAGCCGTTGCTCGACCAGCCGGTACGCCAGCTCTCGCTCGGCCAGCGGATGCGGGCGGAGTTCGCCGCCGCCCTGCTGCACGATCCCGCCATCCTGTTCCTCGACGAGCCGACCATCGGGCTCGATGCGCCCTCCAAGCTCGCCGTGCGCGCCTTCGTGCGACAGCTGAACCGCGAGCAGGGCGTGACGGTGCTGCTCACCACCCACGACATGCACGATGTCGAGGCGCTGGCCGAGCGCGTCATCGTCATCGGCCAGGGACGCCTGCTCACCGACGGCCCTTTCGCGAGCCTGCGCGCCGGCGTTCTGGCGGAGCGACGGCTCCATGTCGACTTCGCCGGTCCCGCGCCCGAATTCGAGATGCCGGGCGTCACGGTCCGTGCCCGCACCGAACGCTCGCTCGAGCTCGCCTTCGATCCGGCGGACATCCCCACCCCCAAACTGATTGCCGCCATCACAACCCGGCACGCCGTCGACGACATTCATGTCGACGAGCCCGCCATCGAGGAGGTGATCGCGCGCTTCTACGACCTGCACGACGCTCGCGAGGCATGACGATGCAGGCGATGCGGCCCTATCTCGCGGCCTTCCGCGCGCGCTTCCAGCTGATGCTGCAGTACCGCGCCGCAGCACTGGCGGGCTTCGGCACGCAATGCTGGTGGGGCGCCCTCAGGATCATGGTCTTCGCCGCCTTCTATGGCGTCCACGCGGCGGCGGCGCCGATCAGCCTCGCCGATGCCGTCACCTATGTGTGGCTGGGCCAGGCGCTGCTGGCGCTGCTGCCCTGGGTCGCCGACCCGGAGATCGGACAGGCGGTGCGCACCGGCGGCGTCGGCTACGACCGGCTGCGTCCGCTCGACGCCTACGGCTACTGGTATGCCCGCACGCTCGGATGGATGCTCGCCCGCGCCGCGCCGCGCGCAGCACTGATGATCCTGACGGCAGGCCTCGTCCTGCCGCTCGTGGGTCTCGGTGCCTGGGCATGGCGGCCGCCGTCGGGCATGGCGGCGGCGTTGCTGTTCATCCCCGCCTTCGTGCTCATGACGGCGCTCGGCGCGGCCGTCCTCATGCTGGCGAACATCATCGTCGCCGCCTCGCTCAACGAGCGCGGCGTGAACGCCGTCCTGACGCCGTTGGTGATCGTCTTTTCCGGCTCCCTTCTGCCGCTCGATTTCTTTCCCGACGCCCTGCGGCCATTCCTGCACGTGCAACCCTTCGCCGGGCTCGTCGACATTCCGTTCCGCATCTACTTCGCCGATCTGCGGGGCGGCGCGGCGCTGCAGGGCCTGGCCCTTCAGGCGGGCTGGACCGTGGTGCTGATAGGCCTCGGCCGGCTGGCCATGGAGCGCATGATGCGCCGGCTCGAGATGCAGGGCGGCTGACCATGAACGCGTTCGCCCTCTATGGCCGCTATGCCGTGACCTCGCTGCGCGCACAGGCGCAGTATCCGGCGGCGACCCTGTTGCTCACCGCTGGCCACTGCGCGGCGACGGCGATCGAGATCCTGAGAATCTTCGCGCTGTTCGATCGCTTCGGCCCGGTGGGTGGCTGGTCGTTCGGCGAGGCCGCCCTGTTCTACGCGCTGGTCAACATCATGTTCTCGCTCGCCGACCTGCTCACCCGGGGCTTCGAGGTGTTCGGGACGGACTTCGTGCGTACCGGCGCCTTCGACCGGCTTCTGCTGCGACCGCGCGCCGCCGCGCTGCAGCTCGCAGGCCACGAGGTCCGACTGTCGCGATTGGGACGGTTCGTGCAGGCCTTCGCCGTCCTGATCCTCGCGAGCTCTCTAGTCCCGATCGACTGGAATGCGGCCGCGATCGCCACCGCCCTGTGGGCGGTCGCCGGCGGCGTGGCGCTGTTCAGCGGGATCCTGGTCCTGCAGGCCACGCTTGCCTTCTGGACCGTCGAAAGTCTCGAGATCGCGCACGTGCTCACCTATGGCGGCGTCCAGGCAGCGCAGTATCCCCTCAACATCTATGCCGCCTGGTTCCGGCGGCTCCTCACCTTCGGCGTGCCGCTCGCCTGCGTGGCCTACTACCCGGCGCTCGCCATCCTGAAGCGGCCGGATCCACTCGGAGCGCCGGACTGGCTTCTGCCGATCGCGCCGGCCGCGGGCTTCGCGTTCCTCGGCTTGTCGTTCCTGGCCTGGCGCGCCGGCATGGCGCGTTACGCGTCGACTGGCAGCTGAGGTCAGCCAGCCGCGGTCCCCGCCGAGGCCTGACCCAAGGACCATGGGAACAGCCAGCGCTGGATCACGTCGACCGAGCGGAAGAGGACCAGGCTCAGAGCGACCAGCAGGCTCAGAGCGGCGAAGGCCTGCGGCACCTTGAAGAACGACGTCGAGAAGAAGATCAGGTAGCCTAGCCCCCGCTCGGCAGCGGCGAACTCGGCCACAACGGCGCCGATCAGGGACAGTGTCGTCGAGACGCGGAAGGCGCTGAACATGTAGGGCAGCGCATAGGGCAGCCGGATATGCAGCATCTGGCGATGGCGGCTGGCACGCAGGGCGCGGGACATCTCGATCATCTCCGCCGGCGTCGCCGTCAGCCCCGTGACGGTCGAGACCATGATGGGGAAGAAGGTGATCATGAAGGTGATGACGACGCGCGGCAGATCATCGGTGCCGAACATCACCACGATGATCGGCGCCACGGCGACCACGGGAGTCGACTGCACCACGACCAGAAGGGGATAGAGGGTGCGCGACAGAAGCGTCCACGAGGCGAGCGCCATGCCGAGCGGCACCGAGATGACGACCGCCGCTACGTAGCCGGTCGCGGCGACGCTGAGCGTCGCCCAGACGTGGCCAAGCCACACCGACCACGAGAGACCGGTGAAGCTCGCCAGGATCGCCGATGGTGCCGGCAACAGGAAGGCCTTCACGTCGAACAGGCGGCAACCCGTCTCCCACAGCGCGATCAGGCCGAGGAACGTCAGCGGCGCGGCGAAGCGGCGCGCGAGCTCCACCAGCACCTTGCTAGGCGGCTTGGCGGCCGGAGAAGAGGCGGCGACGGATGTCGTTTGCAAGGTCATGGAAGATCGGATCGGACAAGGTAGCGAGGCTGCGCGGGCGCGGCAGCGGCACCTCCAGGATCTCGCGGACCCGGCCGGGACGCGGCGTCATGATGACGAGCCGGTCGGCTACCAGCACGGCCTCAGGAATGGAGTGGGTGATGAAGAGCACCGTCTTGGGCCGCCCCTCCCAGATGCGCAGCAGCTCGAACGCCATCTCGTCGCGCGTGAGGGCATCCAGCGCCGAGAACGGTTCGTCCATCAGCAGGATGTCGGGATCGAGCAGCAGGGTACGGGCGATCGCCACGCGCTGCTGCATGCCGCCCGACAACTCGTCGATGCGGCGATGGGCGAACTCCGCGAGCCCGACCAGCGCCAGGAGATCGCGCGCGCGAGCCAGCTCGACATGGCTCACCGCGCCGTACTTGTGTCTCATCGGGAAGGTGGCGTTTCCCAGCACGTCGAACCAGGGCAGCAGGACCGGCCGCTGGAAGACGATGCCGATCTCGTCGGGTGGCTCTTTGACGGGGCGACCGTAGATGCTGACCCGTCCGGCGGTCGGCGCGATCAACCCGGCGGCCAACCGCAGCAGGGTGGACTTGCCGCAACCCGAGGGACCGAGGATCGCCAGGAATTCGTGGCGGCCGACATCGAGGCTGATGCCGTCGAGCGCAGCGATGCCGGGACCGCGCTCGACAGGGAAGACGCAGCCGACACCGTCGAAGCGGATGACCGTATTCATGCCTATCGCAGGAAGGAGCGATCGACCACCCCCTGCGGATCGATCTTGTCGGCCGGCATGTTCAGGGACCTGGCGACCCACACCCAGGTCTCCTTGAGGAGCGCCGGATCGAAGGTCCCCATGCCGTGCTGCTTGCTGACCTCATTGACCATCAGGGGAATCGACGCCTTCCACTGGCCCTCGGCCACGGCTTCGTCGATCTCGGGCGCAAAGGCCTTCACCGAAACGGCGGCGAGCCTGGGGTCGGCAAGGCCCGCCTCCTGCGCCTTGCGATAGGCGCGCACGAACTTGCGCACGGTCTCCGGCCGCTCGCGGATCATCTTCTCGCTCGCCATCAGCGAGTAGGCATAGCCCTGGAAACCGTAGTCGAACCAGGGAATGACCTTGATCTGCTTTCCGTTGGCGGCCAGCACCTTCTCGAACAGAGGCACGTTGGTCATCCAGCTCACGGTGCCGTCGACCTTGCCGACGGCGAGCATGGGCGCCAGCGCCGGCGGATCGACCTTGATGAGCTCGATCTTCGCCGGATCGACCTTGTTGGCCTGCAGCACCAGCGGCCAGATGACGTTGGAGGAGGAGAAGGTGCCGGTCGCCACCTTGCGGCCCGGCAGATCATTCAGCGCCGCGATCGGCCCGCCCGCGGCCGTGAAGATAGCGTCCGGCTGCTTGGTGTAGATCGATGCGACGGCCTTGACCGGCGCACCAGTCTCGGCTCTCGCCTGCATCAGCGCGGCGATCCCCGCCGCCGTCAGGTCCGCGACACCCGAGGCCGTCTTGGTCACGGCGTCGGCGCTGCCGCGACCGGACTGGATCTCCACATCGAGCCCTTCGGCGGCGAAGAAGCCCTTGTGCACGCCGATATAGACGAATGCCTTGTCGCCGCCGGCCACCCAGTCGTTGACCCAGCGCACCTTCTCGCCGGCCCACGCCGGGTTCGCGATCAGCAGGAATGCCGCCAACCATCCGATCCGCTTCATGTCTCACCCCGTTCCGTAACTTCGCTGGTACATCTCACGCAGGTGCCGCTCGACCGTCGTCGGCGCGAAGAGCGGCGCCTCGCCTGGTTCGATCGGCACGATCGGGTGCTCGGGATGGCCGTTGTAGAAGAAGGGCAGCGAGTAGCGGTCGCCGCCGCCGTTGATCACGCGATGCCGTGTCGAGCGGAAGCGGCCATTGGTCCAGCGCGCCATCAGGTCACCGAGATTGACGACGAAGGTGCCCGGCAGCGGCGTCGCCTCGATCCATCCGTCGGGCGACTGGACCTGCAGGCCGCCCTCTGCGTCCTGCCACAGGATGGTGATGGCCCCGAAGTCGGTGTGCGCTCCGGCGCCGATCTGGTGCCGCAACGCGTCCCCCGGCTGAGGCGGATAGTGCAGCAGGCGCAAGGTGCAGACGGGCTCCTGGCAGAAGTCCGCAAAGTGATCCTCCGGCAGGTCGAGCGCCAGCGCAATGCCGCGCATCAGCGTCTCGGCAACGACCACCATGGCATCGATGTAGCTCTCCATCGCCGGCCGAAAGCCGGGAAGTGCCGGCCACTGGTTGGCGCCGCAGTTGAAGTGCCCGGCCCGCACGTATGGATGGTCCTCCGCGAGTTCCGGCCCGACATAAAAGCTCTCCTTCAGGTCGGCGGGCTTGCCGGGGTCGAGCACCTGCCCGCCTACCGGCGAATAGCCGCGCGCCGCCCTGGAGTGCTTCATGTGCAGTAGGGTCTTGGCCTCGATTGGCAACGCGAACAGCGCCTTGGCCTGCGCGAGCGTGGCCTTGATCAGGTCCTGCGGCACGCCATGACCCGCGATATAGAAGAAGCCGTACTCCCGGCACGCAGCCCGGATCACCCGGCCTTCTCGCGCATCAATGGTCGAAATGTCGATGACCGGCAGCACGTCTCAGCCCGCCATCGCCGTGACACCCTGTCGACAGCGCATCAGTGGCTGGATGCGCCGGCCGAACACCTCGATGCCATCGACGAAATCGTCGAAGCAGAGCATCAGGCCGCTGGTGCCGGGCACCGACGCCGCTTCGTCGAGCATGCGCGCCACGCTGGCGTACGAACCGACCAGCGTGCCCATGTTGAGGTTGATCGGCCGTTCCGGCAGCGCCTTCTTGCGCGACGACGAGGTGGCAGGGGCATTGGCGTCGGCCAGCGCCTGGCCGATCATCCACCCCACGGCCTCGCGGTCGAGCCCATCGTTGTAGAGATGCCACTTGGCCATGGCAGCTTCATTGGTTTCGTCGGCGATCACCATGAACAGAATGCAGGCGCCGACGTCGCGACCGGTCTCGCTCACTGCAGCC
The DNA here is from genome assembly GCF_050185545.1 of Reyranella sp. Classification (GTDB taxonomy): domain Bacteria; phylum Pseudomonadota; class Alphaproteobacteria; order Reyranellales; family Reyranellaceae; genus Reyranella. Next base: position 20,173 of record NZ_JBFWZI010000128.1, read on the forward strand.
GCGAGCCGGGCGGTCGAGCCGGCATGCGCCTTTGGCGTGTTCAGCCCAACTCCCTGGAAGAAGTTCGCGTCGCCATGGCGGGCAGTGAATTGCATGCCGGCGTCGCTTTGGCCGGCGCAGATGATGCGGATCGGCGCCCGGGGCTGCGGCAGCAGGCGGCAATCGTCCATCTGGAAGAACTCGCCCTTGAAGTCGCTGCGGCCCGTCTCCCAGAGTTCGCGCATGATCCGGACATACTCACCCGCCTGCTCGTAGCGGCGGGCGTAGTGCAGTTCACCTGGCCACAGGCCCATCTGCTCGTACTCGGCGCGCTGCCATCCCGTGACGATGTTGAGGCCGAACCGCCCACCCGAGACCTCGTCGATGGTAACGGCCATGCGCGCGGCGATGGCCGGCGGCACGGCGAGCGTTCCGACCGAAGCATAGAGCTTGATGCTCCTGGTGACTGGCGCCAGCGCCGCCATCAGGGTGAACGACTCAAGGTTGAAGTCCCAGAAATGACTGGCGCCGCCGAAGCCGCGCAGCTTGATCATCGAGAGCGCGAAGTCGAGGCCGTAGGCTTCGGCCTTCTGCACGATCGTCCGGTTGAGCTCGAAGGTCGGCAGGTACTGCGGCGACGTGGTCGAGATCAGCCAGCCATTGTTGCCGATCGGTATGAAGACGCCGACTTCCATGCCGGGCCTCAGGCCGCCATAGCCTGCCGGTATTTTTCGAGCAGCCAAAAATTGAACTGCTGCAAGGTCCGCTCCAGCGGCCCATAAATGCCGCTCGGCAGGAATCGCGAACTTTTCGCCGCCTGCATGCCGAGATTGACCGGCACAT
>NZ_JBFWZI010000129.1:0-20892 GCF_050185545.1 Reyranella sp.
GCATCACCTCTGCCTGCGCGCTCGCTCGCGCGAGGACGTCGACAAGGTTGCGGAGAAGCTCGAGGCCATGGGCGCCTTCATCGACCGCGGTCCGGTCGAGGGCGGCTGGGCGCCGGGCTACTACTACATCGTCTTCGAGGACCCCGACGGCATCCGTCTGGAGGTCAACTACGTGCCGGGCAAGGGCCTCCTGGCGTTCGAGCAGCCGCTCAGCCCGAGCAGCGATCCCGACTGGGATCAGAACTCCCCGAAATTCTGACGTTGCCTCAAAGCCGGCGAAAGTGCTTGGGCGAGACGCCGTTCGCCTGCTTGAAGCTGCTGGAGAAATGTGCCTGGGACGAGAAGCCGCAGGCCAGTGCCACCTCGGCCAGCGACGGCATTCCGGTCCGGAGCAGAGTCTTGGCGCGTTCGAGCCGTCGTTGCAGGATGTAGCGGTGCGGTGAGGCGCCGGTTGCCGCCTTGAACGAGCGTGCGAAATGGAAGCGGCTGAGGCAAGCCTCCCGCGCCAGCTCCTCCAGCGTCACCTCGCGGTCGAGATGGGCGTCGATGAAAGCCAGCACGCGGGCGAGCCGCCGGCCGTCGAGGATGCCTTTTGCCGACGCCAGCGGGTGCGCCGCCGGCGACAGGCCGGAGTAGTTGCGCAGGATGTAGACCCCCAGGGCGGCGGACATGGTCTCGACCAGGAGGTTCGCCATCGGGCTGGGATCGTTGAGCTCCGCCGCCACCGTCCGTCCGATCGTCTCGATCACCGGATCGCGGAAGCCGCCCTCGTAGCGCAGCCGCGCCCGGTCCGGATCGACACCCAGATCCTCGAGCGCGGTCTTGGCCAGGGGCGCAGCCGGCAGATAGAGATGGATGCTCCGTCCGATCTCGCCGTAGAGGTGGATCATGTCCTCGCGTATGCCGGCGGGGCAGAGCCAGACCGTCCCGGGGACGGCATCGTGATTCTGGACCTGGCCGTCGCCTCGACGGCGCACGCGCAGCCGGCCCTCGAGCATGACGATTACTTCCGTTTCGCGCGGCAGGACTTCTCCCAGCTCGCCCTCCGCATGGGTCCATTGCTCGGCCAGCACGCCACGCCAGCCGCGTCCCCGGCTCGAGCCGAAACAGGTGCCGGTGGTGTACTTCGCCTTGCTGTGCCCTATCAGCCGCGACATGCGGGAGGTCCCCACGCAAGAGACGCGCCAGACCACGAACTGGCCAAATGCTTCCATGGCGCCGCTCGGCGGGCAAGCGCGACACTCAGCAAGTTTCTGAAATGACACAGCAAGGCCGTGAAAGCCGGCCGCCGTCCGGCGGGTGTTGGCTCGACGTGCCGTAGCCCTGACAGCGAGGACGCCATGGCCGAACTCAAGGTCTTCAGTGCCTGCCCGCACGACTGCCCCGACACTTGCGCGATGATCACCACTGTCCGCGATGGCAAGGCCGTCGAGGTGCGCGGCAACCCCGAGCATCCGTTCACGCGCGGCGGCCTGTGCGTCAAGGTCAACGACTACCAGAACCGGGTCTACAGTCCCGACCGGGTGCTCCATCCCCTGAAGCGCAGCGGCCGCAAGGGTTCGGGCGAGTTCCGGCGAATTACCTGGGACGAGGCGCTGGACGAGATCAAGACGCGATGGACGGCCATCATCGACCGGCACGGGCCGACGGCCATCCTGCCTTACAGCTATCTCGGGACCGAGGGCCTGCTGAACGGGCTCAACGCGGGCGACGCCTTCTTCAACCGCCTCGGCGCCACGGTCTCGGAGCGGACGTTCTGCGATTCGGCGGCGATCAGCGCCTTCTTCATGAGCTGCGGCCCGACGGCCGCCGTCGATCCGGAAAGCTTCGTGCATTCCCGGTACATCGTCCTGTGGGCGATCAACACCATCAGCACCAACCTGCACCACTGGCCCTTCATCGCCGAAGCGCAGCGGCGCGGCGCCAAGGTGGTGGTGGTCGATCCCGTGGCGTCGCGGACGGCCAAGCAGGCCGACTGGCACATCCGAATCCGCCCCGGCACCGACGCAGCGCTCGCGCTCGGCATGATCAACGTCATCATCGCCGAGGGGCTCGTCGATCACGACTATGTCGAGAAGTACACCGTGGGGTTCGAGGAGCTGAAAGAACGCGCCGCCCTATTCCCGCCCAACCTGGTCGTCGGTCTGACCGGCGTTGCCGCCGACGATGTGCGCCGCCTTGCCCGCGAGTTCGCCACCACCCAACCCTCGGTGATCCGGATGGGTGTCGCCATCGAGCGTAGCGCCGGCGGCGGCAACACCGTGCGCGCGCTGTCGTGCCTGCCGGCGCTGGTCGGCGCCTGGCGTCACTGCGGCGGCGGCATCCTGCACATGCCGATCTGGGCGTTTCCGGTGAAATGGGACGACATCAGCCGGCCCGACTGGATCAAGCCCGGCACGCCTGTCGTGAATCAATGGCGGCTCGGGCCCGCCCTGACCGGCGAGCTGCCGCTTGCCACGCCGATCCAGTCGCTGTTCGTATTCAACTCCAATCCGATGGTGGTGGCGTCGGAGCAGGGCAAGATCGAGCGCGGCCTCGCGCGCGAGGACCTGTTCACGGTGGTGAGCGAGCAGTTCCTGACCGATACCGCCCTCTACGCCGACATCGTGCTGCCGGCGACGACCCAGCTCGAGCAGTTCGACGTCATGTTCTCGTGGGGCCACCTCTACCTCACCCTGAACGAGCCGGCGATTGCGCCGCTCGGCGAGGCAGTGCCCAACACCGAGCTGTTCCGCAGGCTCGCCCGGACGATGGGCCTCAACGATCCTTATTGGCAGCGCAGCGACGAGGAGATGGTGTTGGCCGCGCTGGACTGGACCAATCCCGCGCTGGCCGGGATCGATCTGGCGGAACTGCGCAAGTCGGGCTATGCGCGTCTCAAGGTCGGCTCGCCCGATACCTACGTGCCTCACCGGGAGGGCAACTTCCCGACACCGTCCGGCAAGTGCGAGTTCAAGTCGTCGATCGCCGCCGGCGGCAACCTGGTGCTGCCCCTGTTCCGGCAAGGCTACATCGCTGGGCAGTCGGGCGAGGCGCTCGACCCGCTGCCGACCTACGTGCCGCCCAACGAATCGCCGGCGACCAATCCGGCGCTGGCGCGGCGGTTCCCGCTGAACATGCTGTCGCCCAAGAGCCACGCCTTCCTGAATTCCTCCTACGCCAACCTGCCAACCCAGCGGCATCATGCTGGCGGCCAGAAGGTGGTGATCAATCCGGGCGATGCGGCGCCGCGCGGAATCGTTGCCGGCGACCGGGTGCGCGTTTTCAACGACCGGGGGGCCTTCGAGGCGACGGCCGAGCTTTCGGCCGACGCCATGACCGGCGTGGTCGTGGCACCGCTGGGCTACTGGCCGCGCGACGCCAAGGAGAGGCGATCCGTCAATGCCATCACGCCGCCCGCGTTCGCGGACTACGGCCATGCGCCGACATTTTCCGACGTGCTGGTCGAGGTCGCGAAGGTCGTGTGAGTCAGGTCCGCTTGCGCATCAGATAGGTGTCCATGATCCAGCCGTTGGCGCGGCGGGCCGCGCTGCGCCGGCGATGGATCTCCTCGGACACCTCGGCCAGCGGGCCTGAAACGAGGATCTCGTCGGGCGTGCCGAGATAGGCGCCCCACCAGATCTCCATGTCCTGGCCGGCGAAGCGGCGGTAGGTGTCCTCGCCGTCGAGCATCACCACGACACTGTCGCTGTCGTCCGGAAAGCCCTCGGCGAGGCGGCGGCCGGTGGTCAGCAGGACCGGCTCGGCGATGCGGGTGAGGGGAATGCGATGCCGGGCGGCCAGCGCCTGGACCGCGGTGATGCCGGGAACCACCTCGTAGGCGATGGCGTGTCGCCCGGCCGCGGCGATCGCCTCGATGTTGCGGATGGTGCTGTCGTAGAGCGTGGGATCGCCCCACACCAGGATGCCGGCCGTCTCACCGTCCTTCAGCTCGCTTTCGATCATGCGATCGAACACCGCCTGCTTGTCGCGATTGAGGACGTCGACGGCGGCACGGTAATCGGCGGCCGCGGTATCGCGCGGCGGGCTCGGCGTTTCGGCGGTTCGCCAGGTGCGGCCCTGGATGTGGCGGCGGCAGATTTCTTCGCGCAACGCACGTAGCTTTGCCTTGGCCGGACCCTTGTCCATGAGGAAGAAGACGTCGACGCGGTTCAGGGCCTTGATCGCCTGCACCGTGATGTAGTCGGGATCGCCGGCGCCGACGCCGATGATCAGGATCGTCTTCATGACCGCTGCTCCATGAGGCTGCGGTTCCTTTTATCAGCGGTGGGCGCCGTATGCTGCCGCTGGCCCGCGGGTCTCCAGGCCGGCCTGCGGATCAGCGCTGGGTGTGCAGGTTCAGGACGGTCTGGGCGAGCTGGTCGATGGTGCGGATTTCGGCCACGACATTCATGGGGATCGTGACGTCGAATCGGTCCTCGAGCTCCATGATCAGGTCCATGATCGTCAGGGAGTCGACGGCGAGGCCGCTGGAGATCACGGTTTCACCCGTTATCGGCGTTTCTCCGGAATGGTACGGCGTCAGCTGTCGGCGAATCTCCCGCATCACCTCCAGCTGCAGGGTGACGAGCTCGACATTCCCGGCGACCAGAACATCCGTACTGTGCAACTGAACCTCCGCCGATGGAACCCTGAGGACATCGGACAGGAACTTGCTGCCAATGGGAAATAACAAATCGTTACGGCATGTTGCGCCACATTTCATAATGTTGCGACTGAACGAGCATCCGAGCTCGATCGCAGCTTCGGGCGCACTCTGGACCACGCCAGGTCCGGGCGGGCCGGATCAGTCCGCTGCGAGAGGGGCCGGCGACAGCCAGTCGTCGAAGTCGCGCAACGCCCTTGCCGACAGGGCCTGCTTGCGCTCCTTGCCGCGCAGCGTGCCGGGCAGCGGCGGAAACAGGCCGAAATTGACGTTCATCGGCTGGAAAGTCGTGGCATCCGCGCCGCCAGTGATGTGGCCGAGCAGGGCGCCCATGGCCGTCGTCGCGGGCGGCGCGCTCGGGGTGCGGCCCAGTCGCTCGGCAGCGGCGAAGCGGCCGGTCAGCAGGCCGATGGCGGCGCTTTCGACGTAGCCCTCGCAGCCGGTGATCTGGCCGGCGAAGCGCAGGCGCGGCATCGCCCTGAGGCGCAGCGTGGCGTCGAGGAGGCGCGGACTGTTCAGGAAGGTGTTGCGGTGCAGTCCGCCCAGGCGGGCGAACTCGGCGTTCTGCAGGCCTGGAATGGTACGAAAGACCCGCGTCTGCTCACCGTGCTTCAGCTTGGTCTGGAAGCCCACGATGTTCCACAGCGTGCCGAGCGCATTGTCCTGGCGCAGTTGCACCACTGCCCAGGGGCGACGGCCGGTGCGTGGATCGCGCAGGCCGACCGGCTTCATCGGCCCGAAGCGCAGCGTGTCGAGGCCGCGCGCCGCCATCACCTCGATCGGCAGGCAGCCGTCGAAGTAGGGTGTGTTGGTCTCCCATTCCTTGAACTCTGTCTTGTCGGCGGCGAGCAGGGCCGCGACGAACGCCTCGTAGCCCGGCTTGTCGAACGGGCAGTTGAGGTAGTCGGCACCGTCGCCTGCCGGGCCGCCCTTGTCGTATCGCGACTGTTTCCAGGCGACCGAGAGATCGATGCTGTCGTGATGGACGATGGGAGCGATGGCGTCGAAGAAGGCGAGCGACTCCTCGCCAGTCAGGCGGCGGATGGCGTCGGCGAGGGAAGGCGAGGTGAGTGGGCCGGTGGCGACGATCACGCTGTCCCACGAATCGGGCGGCAGGCCCGCCACCTCCTCGCGCACGAGCTCGACCAGGGGATGGTCGATCAAGGCTTGCTGCACGGCGCCTGAGAAACCATGGCGGTCGACGGCGAGCGCGCCGCCCGCCGGCAGGCGGTGGGCGTCGGCCGCCCGCATGATCAGCGAGCCGGCGCGCCGCATCTCCTCGTGCAGAAGCCCGACGGCGTTGTTGGCGGCATCGTCGGAGCGGAAGGAGTTCGAGCAGACAAGCTCGGCCAGAGCCCCGGTCTGGTGAGCCTCGGTGCCGCGCTGCGGCCGCATCTCGTGCAGGACCACCGGCACGCCGGCCGACGCGAGCTGCCAGGCCGCTTCGCTGCCCGCGAGGCCGCCGCCGACGATGTGAACCTTCTTGGCGCTTGACGTCATCCTGTTCGACCTGAAACCGTGCGCGCTCTCTTAAACGGGGGGAGCCATCATGGCCATCACGTATCACAATCCGAAATCGGTATCGCTGGCGGGCAAGTATAGCCTGGGCGCGGAGGTGCCGCAGGGCGCCCGCGTGCTGTTCGTCTCCGGCCAAGTCGGCGTCGATTCTCGCGGAAAGCTGCAAGCCGGCATCGAGAAGCAGTGCACCCAGGCGTGGAAGAACATCGGCCAGGTGCTGAAGAGTGCGGGCATGGGCTATCGCGACATCGTGAAGATCAACGTCTTTCTCACCGACAGCCGCTTCATCGGTCCCTATCGGGCGTCGCGCGAGGAGTTCATTCCGGCGGCGCCATTCCCGGCCTCGACCCTCCTGATCGTGCAGGGGCTGGCCGATCCGGGCATGCTGGTGGAGATCGAGGCGGTGGCGGCCAAGTAGGCAGGCTTGACACCAGTTATGCTCATTAATAGCATTATAGTTATATGCTCATGGTGAGCATAATTGGAATCAAGCGATCATGCCTGAGTCACTGAAGGTCGCGCTAGCCCAGCTCAATCCCAAGGTCGGCGATGTCGCCGGCAATCTCGCCAAGGTTCGCGCCGCGCGCGCCGAGGCGGTGCGGCAGGGGGCCGAGCTGGTCCTGACCTCCGAGCTCGTCCTGTCGGGCTACCCGCCCGAGGATCTGGTGCTGAAGCCGGCCTTCCAAAAGCGCTGTCACGAGGCTGTCGAGGCCTTGCGTGCCGATACGCGCGACGGCGGGCCAGCGCTGTTCGTCGCGACGCCGTGGCGCGAGGGCGACAAGCTGCACAACGCCATCGTCTGCCTCGACAAGGGCGAGGTGATCGGCAAGCGCTTCAAGGTCGACCTGCCGAACTACGGCGTGTTCGACGAGAAGCGCGTGTTCGCGCCCGGTCCGATGCCGGGCCCGCTTGTCTTCAACGGTGTGCGCCTCGGCGTGCCGATCTGCGAGGACGTGTGGACGGCCGACGTCGTCGAATGCATCTCCGAGACCGGCGGCGAGATCCTGCTGGTGCCCAACGGCTCGCCCTACGAGGTCGGCAAGACCGACATTCGCGTCCAGCTCGGCGTGCAGCGGGTGGTCGAGAGCGGCCTGCCATTCGTCTACCTCAACCAGATCGGCGGCCAGGACGAGCTGGTGTTCGACGGAGGCTCGTTCGTGCTCGGGGCCGACCGGGCACTCAAAGCCAAGCTCGCATCGTTTCGCGAGCAGGTCGCGACCGTCGAGTTCCGCCGCGGCGCGAACGGCTGGGAGTGCCAGCCCGCCGCAATCGCCCCCGAGCTCGACGACCTCGACTCGATCTACCAGGCGATGATGCTGGGCCTGCGCGACTACGTGAACAAGACCGGCTTCCCGTCCGTCCTGATCGGCTTGTCGGGTGGCGTCGATTCCGCGCTGACGGCAGCGGTGGCGGTCGACGCGCTCGGGGCGTCCCGGGTGCATACGGTGATGATGCCGTCACGCTACACCGGCGCGTCTTCACTGGAGGATGCCAGGGAGTGCGCGCAGGCGTTGGGAGTGCGGCACGACATCGTCGATATCGAGCCGGCCGTCGAGGCGTTCGCCAGGATGCTGCTGCCGCTGTTCGACAATGCCGCCCCCGACGTCACCGAGGAGAACATCCAGAGCCGCGCCCGCGCCGTCACCCTGATGGCACTCTCGAACAAGCTCGGCGGCATGGTGGTTACAACCGGCAACAAGTCGGAGATGGCGGTGGGCTACGCCACGCTCTACGGCGACATGTGCGGCGGCTACAATGTCCTGAAGGACGTCTACAAGACCACCGTGTTCGAGCTCTGCCGATGGCGCAACCGGAACCGGCCCGAGGGATCGCTCGGGCCGTGCGGCCGCGTGATCCCGGAACGGATCATCGGCAAGCCGCCGTCCGCCGAGTTGCGCGCCGACCAGAAGGACGAGGATTCCCTGCCGCCCTATCCGACGCTCGACGCTATCCTGCGCGGCCTGATCGAGCGCGATCTCGATGCCGGCGCGCTGGCGGGCGAGGGTCATGATCGCGTCGTGGTCGACCGCGTGTGGCGCCTGCTCGAGGCCGCCGAGTACAAGCGTCGGCAGGCGCCGCCCGGAGTGAAGATCACGGCGCGCAACGTCAGCCGGGAGCGCCGCTATCCCATCGTCAACGGTTTTCGCGGGTAGGAACCCATGTTGATCGCCCAGATCTCGGACATGCACATCAAGCCGCCGGGCGAGCTGCTCTATGGGCGCATCGATACGGCCGGATTCCTCGAGCGGGCGGTGGCGCATGTGAAGGCGCTCGATCCGCAGCCCGATATCGTGCTGGCGACGGGCGACCTCGTCGAAGGCGGCAAGGTCGAGGAGTATGCCCTGCTGCGCCGGCTGATGGAGCCGCTCGACATGCCGGTTTACCTGATTCCCGGCAATCACGACGCCCGAGATCCTCTGCGCGAGGTTTTCGCCGATCATGCCTACCTGCCGAAAACCGGGTTCCTGCAATACACGATTGAGGACTGGCCGGTGCGCCTGATCGCGCTCGACACGCTGGTGCGCGGCAAGACACACGGCGAATTGTGCGCCGAGCGGCTGGATTGGCTGGCGGCGCGGCTCGCCGAAAGCGACCGTCCGACGATCCTGTTCCTGCATCATCCGCCATTCGACTGCGGCATCACCGCATTCGACGGTCATCGATTGCTGGAAGGCCACCTGCGTTTGGCCGAGCTGGTGCGCCGTCGCGGCCATGTCGAGCGTGCTCTGTGCGGCCATGTCCATCGCCCGATCCAGGTGCGCTGGGCTGGAACCATGGCCTCCGTCGCCCCCAGCACGGCGCACCAGGCGACACTCGACCTTCACGACGGTGCACCGCTTTCGATGATGATGGAGCCGCCGGGTGTCGCGCTGCATTTGTGGCGGCCGGGCGCCGGACTCATCACGCACATGAGCTATGTCGGGAACTACGAGGGCCCGCGGCCGTTCCGCTGATCTATGGCCGTGGTCGAGTCCCGTTTCAGCGAGCGGCTGAGTCTCCAGGCTCTGTTCAAAAAGCTGGGGCCTGGCATCATCACCGGCGCCGCGGACGACGATCCGAGTGGCATTGCCACCTACTCGCAGGCAGGCGCCCAGGCCGGCTTTTCCCTGCTGTGGACCGTGATCCTGACTTGGCCACTCATGGTGGCCGTTCAGTCGGTCAGCGCCCGCATCGGGCGGGTTACCGGCCGCGGCTTGGCCGGCAACATGGTCCTGGCCTTCCCGCGCGGCGTCGTCACCGCGCTCGTGCTGCTCCTGTTCCTCGCCAACACCATCAATCTCGGCGCCGATCTCGCCGCCATGGGCGCGGCTGCCCGGCTCGTGCTGGGCGGTAACGCTCATCTCTTTACGGTCATATTCGCGATTGGCTCTCTCCTGGCCATCGTTTTCGTCCCTTATCACCGTTATGTCGGGCTTTTGAAGTGGTTCACCTTCTCGCTGCTCGCCTATGTCGGCGTGGTGTTCAGCGTGCAGATCGATTGGGCTGCCGTGGCAGTGGGCGCCGTGGTGCCGCGCTTCGAACTGTCGGGGGAGTCGGTCACGCTGATCGTTGCAGTGTTCGGCACGACGATCAGCCCCTACCTGTTCTTCTGGCAGAGTTCGCAGGAGGTTGAAGAAGAAGAGGGCGATCCCGATGCCGGAGCCCTGATCGTTCATCCCGAGCAGGCCGATCGCGAGCTCGGCCGCATAGGTTGGGAGACGTGGGCTGGCATGGCCATCTCCAACCTCGTCGCCTTCTTCATCATGCTCACGACGGCGGTGACCCTGCATGTCAATGGCGTCACCGACATCCAAACCGCCGAGCAGGCGGCGGAGGCGCTGCGGCCGATCGCCGGCGACGCTGCGTTCGTCCTCTTCAGCCTCGGGCTGATCGGCACGGGCCTGCTTGCGATCCCGGTACTGGCGGGCTCGGCTGCCTACGCCGCCGCCGAGTCGCGCGGCTGGCGGACCGGTCTCGAGCGCCCACTTAACGAGGCCTGGCCGTTCTATCTCGTGGTTGCCGTTGCGATCCTGCTCGGCCTCGCGGTCGGCTTCACGCCACTCGATCCTATCAAGGCATTGCTCTGGAGCGCCGTGCTGAACGGCGTGATTGTCGTTCCGATCATGGCGGCGATGATGATCTTGGCGAGCCGGCGCAAGCTGATGGGCGAATTCGTTGCGGCACCCTGGCAGCGCCTGCTCGGTTGGGCCGCGACGGCCATCATGGCCGCGGCCGCTGTCGCGATGTTCGTCCTGATGTGATCGGCTCCGCTGTCCGCGCTGCCGCGCGATGAAGGCGAACAGGTGCATGAGCGACGTTGTCATTCAGGCCGAGGTTACTTCGTGCGTCGCGACCGGCCCGGCGTGCTAGCGTTTGCGCATGAAACTCTATTCCGGACCGCTCAGCATGTTCGGCGCCAAGGCCGAGATTGCAGCCCTTGAGAAAGGGCTCGATGTCGAGCTGATCATGGTGCCCTTCGACATGAAGACACTCTATCAACCGAAGCATCCCGAGGTCGTGCGTATCAATCCCAAGCGCCAGGTGCCGGTGTTGATCGACGGTGACCTCGAGATCTTCGATTCGACGCAAATCTTCGAGTATTTCGAGATCGTGAAGCCCGCGCCCGCCCTGTGGCCCGCGGAGCCCAAGGCCCGGGCGCGCGCCCGCCTGCTGGAACACAAGTCCGACGAGGTCTATTTCCCGCCGATCATTCGTCTGATGGGATTGCAGGCGACCCCCGCCGACGCGGCAGCCGTCGAGGCCCGCGCTGCCGCCCTGCGGTTCTACGATGAGATGGAAGCCGGTCTCGTGGGCAAGGAATGGCTGGCCGGCAGCTACTCCTACGCCGACATCGCGTTCTACATGGCACAGCTTTTCGGTGACCGCATGGGCGCGCCGATGACCGGCGCGCATCCGGGCCTGCAGGCCTGGCGCACGCGCGTCGGGGCACGGCCGGCGGTGCGCCGGGTCGCCGGCGCGATGGGACGCTACTTGATCTCGCAGGGAAGGCCGGTGCCGGCGTTCCTCGCCGAGTCGATGGCGGGTTCGTCGTGACCAGGATTCTGTTTCTGCCCGGCGCCGGCGGCTCCCCCGATTTCTGGAAGCCGGTCGGATCGCTGCTGCCTGCGAGTTGGCCGAAGAAGTATTTCGGCTGGCCGGGTCTCGGTGACCAGCCGCATGATCCGACGATCGCGGGCCTGGACGACCTTGTCAGCCACGTTGCGAACCATATCTACGGAGCAGTCGATCTGGTGGCGCAATCGATGGGTGGCGTGGTGGCGACGCGCCTGGCGCTCGAGCATCCCGAGTGCGTGCGACGGCTGGTGCTGGCAGTGACCTCGGGCGGAGTAGACATGGCGGGCCTGGGGGCCGCCGACTGGCGTGCCGACTATCGCAAGGCGTTTCCCCGAGCCGCCGAGTGGATCGTCGCGCCGCGATCCTCGCCAAATCTGCCGATCGAAAGGATCACGGCGCCCACACTCCTGATCTGGGGCGACGCAGATCCGATCAGTCCTGTTGCCGTCGGCCGCCATTTGCACAGGCGCCTTCCCGATGCTCGCCTTCATGTCGTGGCGGGCGGCACCCATGATCTCGCTCGCGAGAATGCCGAATTCGTGGCGTCTCTGATCGCCGAGCATCTCGGTTAGCGCGCGCTTGGCCGCATGGCGCGGCTGACCGCTGCACCCCCGGCCGAGGTCGGAGCGACCTCGGTGCACGCAATTCCTGTCAGTTGGTCTTGCCCTGTGTCGCCTGGGCAGCCTTGAGGACGAAATCGAGCGCTTCCTGCGCAGGCAGGCCTTTCGCCTTGTTCTCGGCGACCCACTTGTCCCACACCGGCTTGCCCGCCTTGTCGACGAACGGCTTCAAGGTCTCGGGGGTGAAGGTAACGCGCTCCAGGGTCTTGTCGAACAGGGGAATGTTGCGTTCGTCGGCCTTTCGATAGACCTCCTTGGCGATCCGGTAGAACTCCGGCTTGGCGTCCTCCATGAGCTTCTTGTACGCGGCCGGGAGCTTGGCGTAGGCACTCTGGGAGAATGTCCATGCGTTGTTCACCACGCCGAGCTGCATGCCCATCGTGTACCACTTCGACACCTCGTTGAGCTTGTAGGCGGCGAAAGAGTAGGAGAATGGGAACGACGCCGCCTGGAAGGTGCCGCGTTCCAGGCCCGTGTAGACCTCGGGGGCCGGCACCGAGGTCGGGACCGCGCCTACGGTGCGCATCGCATCGCCGAGCGGTCCGAGCGCGCGCACCCGCATGCCCTTCCAGTCGTCGAGCACCTTGGGTGCCTTGCCGGCGCCCATGAACTCGTAGGATGGCAGCAGGGCGGCGTAGACGGCCAGCCCATTGAACCGCGCCAGCTCCTTCTTGACCGGTTCCCAGGCGTAATACGCTTCCTGAACCGATTGCCATGCGTCGAGGGTGGCGATCGGCAGGTAGGGCAGATCCAGCGCAAGATGCAGCGGTGCCTTGCCCGGGGTGTACCCGAACGCCACTAGCCCGCCGTGGATCGCCTCGATCTTCAGCGAGTCGAGCACCGCCTTGGCCGGAGCGATCGACTCGCTGTAATGCAGCTTGAAGGTGAACTTGCCCGCGGTCTTTTCGTCGAGGTATTTGGCGAGAAACTCGATCGGCGCCGTCACCTCGCGCGATGGGCCATAGATCGCTATGTCCCAGACGATCTTGTCCTGGGCGTCCGCCGCCGACGCCAGCATCATGCCGAATGCCGCGATTGCGGCCATCCTCACCCTGGTCCAAGCCATTCCAGACTCCTGCTTTGCGAGTTGAACGTTCCTTCAGCCATTTCCCGGCGCCATGCTGTTCGGCAGGAAGGTGACGATTTCGGGAAAGGCGATGAACAGCGCGATGGTGACGCAATCCGCGACGACGAAAGGCCATACGCCGGCGAACACCGTCGACAGGGGGATATCGGGCCTGACTCCATTGACCACGAAGCAGTTCAGCCCGACCGGCGGCGTCACCAAGCCGATCTCGACCATCTTGACGACGATGATGCCGAACCAGATCGGATCGTAGCCGAGCTTGATGACAATCGGATAGACCACGGGCAAGGTCAGCAGCAGCATGCCGATGCCGTCGAGGAACATGCCGAGCACGAAATAGAGCGCCAGGATCATCAGCAGGATCGCGACCCGGGGCATATCGAGGCTGCCAATCCATTCCGATACCGTGCTCGGCACGCCGGTGAAGCCGAGAAAGCGGACCAGGATGAGGATGCTCCAGATGATCGTGAAGATCATCACGGTGAGCTTGGAGGTCTCGCGCACCGCCGCCCAGATCGTGCTCCACCTGGCGCGATGCGCGAGCGCCAGGCAGAACATGATGAAGGCACCGGCGCCGCCGACCTCGGTGGGTGTCATCCAGCCGGTATAGAGTCCGCCCAGGATGATGCCGATCACGGCCAGAATTCCCCACGTCTGGCCGAGCGAGCGCACCTTCTCGCGAAAGTCGACATTCGGCATCGGCGTCGCGAGCTTGGGATTGAGCTTGCACCAGAAGACGATAATGAGCGCGTAGTTGACCGCCGAGATGGCGCCCGGAATGAAGCCTGCCAGCAGGAGCGCGCCAACCGACTGCTCGACGATGATGCCGTAGATCACCAGGATGGCACTGGGCGGTATCAGCGAGGCCAGCGTGCCGCCGGCCGCGACGGTGGCTGCCGCCAATCGCTTGTCGTAGCCGTAACGCAGCATCTCGGGAATCGATACGCGCGAGAACACGGCCGCCGAGGCGGTGCTGGCGCCCGAAACGGCACCGAAGCCGGCGGCGGCGAAAACGGTCGCCACCGCGAGACCGCCGGGAAGCCTGCCGAGCCAGCAGCGGGCGGCATAGAAGGCGCCCTGGGTCAGGCCCGCGTGAAATGCGAGGTAGCCGATTAGGACGAACATCGGCAGGACCGACAGCGTGTAGTGCGTCGACTCGGAATAGGCGAGCAGGCCGGACAGGCCGGTGCCCGGCCCCCAGCCGCGGACGGCGATGAGGCCGAGCACCCCGGTGATCCCGGCAGCAAAGGCAATGCGCACGCCGAGCAGGGTGAGGATGATGACGCCTCCGCAGGCGAAGAATCCGGCGGCCAAAGGGTCCATTGTTTCCTCAGCGTCCCGCAGCGGTGCCGGAGCCGCCGTCAATCTTGCCGAGCACGTCGCGGATCTGATCCTGGGCGACATCCTCGACATGCTTGGCTAGCGGAACCCCCCAAGGTTGGCCGTTCGGCAGGAACACGAGCCGAAGGTAGCCCCACAGATTGACCAACAGCCGAAGCTCGAGCACGGCCAATGCGATGGGCACGATCAGCTTCGAGGGCCAGACGGGAATATGCGCGTCGAGGGTCTCGTCGCCGAGATCGAATGCCCGCCAGGCATCTTGTGCGCTCGCCCAGACAATGATCGCCACATAAGCGGCCGCGACCAGGATCGCGAACGCCTCGACCGACCACAGCAGGCGTCCCCTCAAGTTCGCCACCAGCAGGTCCATGCGGACGTGGCCGCCTTCCCGCTGACAGTAGGCTGCGCCCATGAAGGCAAACACGACCATGCCGGTCTCGATGTAGTCGATGGCGCCGGGGATGGGGCTGTTGAGCAGACGCCGTCCCAGCACCTCGGCCATCGTCAGCCACATGAGGGCGAAGATGAAAAGACTACCGATGTCGTTGAACAGATTCTCCAGCCGACCGATCAGTCGATCGACTGCCAGCAACACGTGACGTCGGTCATCCTCTGAACCAGTCGAATGCGCCATAGGCTCCCACACGGATCGACAGGGAGCCTCTCACGGAAACACGCACGACAAGCGACATCACGCGACGCAACCGATCTCGGACGCAAGCGCCCTGCCTCCCAAACCCACTTCATCGCTTTCGCCACGTCGACGGATCACGCCGTACGCGCGATCGCGCGTTACACCAGATGAGATTAATTGTTCTTCCACCGAATGAAGTCAACTGGATCGAAGCGCAGGCTCACTCTGCGAGACCTGCATATCGCAGAGAACGCCGCCTTCGATTGCCGCAGGGTTGTAGCTGCGAGCACTGGTGGTGTCCCACGCGAGAATTCTGATCGTCGAAACCGTATGGCGATAGCTGCTCACGGCTTGACCGTGCGGCCCAGCGCCACCTCGTAGACCTTCAGGATCGCCGAGCTGTCGTTGGGGCCGTGCCCCATGCCGCGGGCCAGGCGCTGCAGGTTGTGCGTCGAGGAGCCCTGGGGCAGCGGCACGCCGAGCTCGTCGCCGAGCTCGAGGGCGAGATGGAGGTCCTTGTAGGCGAGGTTGAGGGCGAAGCTCGGCTCGAGCCGGCCTGACAGGGCGCGCTCGGAGAAGCTCTTGAAGGCGTTCGAGTTGCCGCTCGAGCTCGACACGACCTGGATCAGCTTTTGCGGGTCGAGGCCCGCCGTCACGCCGAGCATCAGTCCCTCGGCAGCCGCTGCGGCATTGCAGAACGCCATCATGTTGTTGACCAGCTTGGCCACGGTGCCGGTGCCGAGCTCGCCCATGTGGATCACGTTGGCGCTGAACGACTGCAGCACCGGCAGGGCGTCGTCGAACACCTTCTTGTCGCCGCCCACCATGATGGCGATGGTCGCCGCTTCGGCGCCCACCGTGCCGCCGCTCACCGGGGCGTCCAGCATGGCGATGCCCTTGGCCGCCATCGCCGCGCCGATCTTCTTCACCATCGACGGCGCGTTGGTGCTGAGGTCGATGTAGGTCTGGCCCCTGCCGATGTTGGCGAGGATCCCATTGTCACCCAGGGTAACGGCTTCGACGTCCTTGGGCATGGGCAGCGACGTCATGACCACGTCCGCACCCCTGGTCACATCGGCGATCGATTTTGCGGCGGTGGCGCCCAGGTCGGTGCAGGTCTTGACCGCTGCCGCGTTGAGGTCGAACACCGAAACCTGATGATTGCTGCGCTTGACGATGTTGCGGCACATGGGGCCGCCCATGTTGCCGACGCCGATGAATCCGACCTTCACGCTGGCCTCCCGGGATAAAGTGACGGCGGACTATACGACAGATCGCCCCGCTTGGTGTTTCGCGTTGCAACGCGGCGAGGCATTATGGCCGCAAGACGATCATCGAGGTCGCAAGATGATAGTCGAGTGACAGGGAGGATCGCCCCGCCCATGGCGCGCAACAAGCTTCATCCGATTCCGCATCCGCCGCGCACGCCCGTGCTGGGCAACATGCTCACCGTGGACGGCGACGCGCCGATCCAGGACCTGATGCGGATCTCCCGCGAGCAGGGGCCGATCTTCTGGCTCGACATGATGGGCACTCCTCTGGTCGTGGTGTCTGGCGCCGACCTGGTGGCGGAGCTGTGTGACGAGAAGCGCTTCGACAAGGCGGTGCGCGGCTCGCTGCGCCGGGTCCGTATGCTGGGCGGTGACGCGCTGTTCACTGCCGAGACGCAGGAGCCCAACTGGCAGAAGGCGCACAACATCCTGCTGCCGACCTTCGCCCACCGCATGATGCAGACCTACCACGAAGGCATGCTCGACATCGCCGAGCAGCTCGTCACGAAGTGGGAGCGGCTGAACGCCGACGAGGAGATCGACGTGGTGCGCGACATGACTGCACTCACACTCGATACGATCGGCCTGTGCGGGTTCAACTACCGCTTCAACTCGTTCTATCGCAGTGACAACCATCCCTACGTCGAGTCGCTTGTGCGCGCCCTCGAGGCGGTCATGAAGATGCGCGGCCTGCCGCTCGAGGACATTACCCAGCGCAAGAGCCGCAAGAAGCTCGAGCAGGATGTCGGCTACATGAACGGCATCGCCGACCGCATCATCCGCGAACGGCGCGAGGTGCCGGCGGATGAAAGCGTCAAGCCAGACCTGCTGGGCTACATGCTGTCGGGCATCGACCGCCAGAGCGGCGAGCGGCTGGACGACGTCAACATCCGCTATCAGATGAACACCTTCCTGATCGCCGGGCACGAGACGACCAGCGGCATGCTGTCGTTTGCGATCTACTTCCTGCTCAACAATCCGCACGTGACGCAGAAGGCCTACGAGGAGGTCGATCGGGTGCTGGGCCGCGACATCAATGCCCGGCCGACTGCGCAGCAGGTGAACCAGCTGATCTATATCGGCCAGATCCTGAAGGAATCGCTGCGCCTGTGGCCGACCGCACCGGCCTTCGGCCTCTACCCCTATCAGAACGAGACGATCGGCGGGAAATACAAGCTGCGCAAACGCACCTTCGTTACGGTGCTGACGGCGATGCTGCATCGCGACAAGTCGGTGTGGGGAGCGCAGGCCGAAGTGTTCAATCCGGACAATTTCGCGCCCGAGCGCGAGGCTAGGATGCCGCCACACGCCTTCAAGCCGTTCGGCAACGGCCAGCGTGCCTGCATCGGCCGCCAGTTCGCGATGACCGAGGCGACCCTGGTGCTCGGCCTGATCCTGCAGCGCTTCCGGCTGATCGATCACACGCGCTATCAGCTCAAGATCAAGGAGTCGCTCACTATCAAGCCCGAGGGGTTGACGATGCGCGTCCGGCTGCGGCCCGACATCGTGCGCGGCAGCGGCGTCGCCGTGGCGGCAAAGCCCGGGCCCAGGAAGCCGGCGGCGGCGAGGAAATCGGCGCGCTGCCACGGGACGAAGCTCGCCGTGCTGTTCGGCTCGAACATGGGCACGGCCGAGGAGCTGGCGCGCTCAATTGCCGAGGCCGGCGAGGTCCAGGGATTCGCCACGTCGCTCGCAAGTCTGGACGACGCCGCGGGCAAGCTTCCCGCGGAGGGAGCCGTCGCGATCGTCTGCGCATCCTACAACGGCAGCCCGCCCGACAATGCCGGTGCCTTCATTGCCGCGCTCGAGGACGCGGCACCCGGATCGCTCGCCGGCGTGCGCTACACGGTGTTCGGCTGCGGCAATCGCGACTGGGCGTCGACCTACCAGGCCGTGCCGCGCCGGATCGACGAGCTGATGGCGGAGAAGGGGGCGGAGCGGCTTTATCCGCGCGGCGAGGGCGACGCCAAGGAAGACCTCGATGGCCATTTCCAGGCGTGGAACGAGCCGCTGTTGCCGGCGTTGGCCGGCAAGCTCGGCGTCAAGCTGGAAGGTGAAACGGGCCTGGCCCATGAGCCGCTCTATCATGTGCAGGCGGTCGACAAGCCGCCGGCTCATCCGCTGATCGGCGCGGCAGGCGCCTTGCCGATGCGTGTCCTGGCGAATCGCGAGCTTCAGAACGCCGAGAAATCTGGCCGCAGCACCCGACACATCGAGGTGCTGCTACCCGACGGCGTCGGCTATCGCGCCGGAGACCATCTCAGCATCGTGCCGGAGAACGGCGCGGCACTGGTCGAGCGAGCCCAACGGCGTTTCGGCTTCGCGCCGGGCGCGCATGTCGTGCTGGCCGCCGCCGAGGGACGGCGGGCCCAGTTGCCGGTCGGCGAGGCCATTTCGGTCCATCGGCTGCTGTCCGAATTCGTCGAGCTGCAGCTTCCGGCGACGCGAAAGCAGGTCCAGATCATGGCGCAGCACACGCGTTGCCCATTTACGCGCCCCAAGCTCGAAGCGCTGCTGGCTGAGGATCGCTTCCGCACCGAGGTCTTGGCCAAGCGCAAGTCGGTGCTCGACCTGCTCGAGGAGCATCCAGCCTGCGAGCTGCCGTTCGCGGCCTTCCTCGAGATGGTGCCGCTGATGGTCCCACGGTACTACTCGATCTCGTCGTCGCCGGTTGCCGACGGCGCGCGCTGCTCGATTACCACGGCCGTCGTGGAAGGACCGGCGCGCTCGGGGACTGGCGTCTACTACGGCGTCTGCTCGAACTACCTCGCCCGCCAGGCCGCGGGTGCCACCGTCCAGGCCTTCGTCAAGGAGACCAAGGCCGGCTTCCGCTTGCCGGTCGATCCGGCGGCGCCGATCGTCATGATCGGTCCCGGCACCGGCCTCGCGCCGTTCCGCGGCTTTCTGCGCGAGCGTGCGGCGTTGGTTGGGCAGGGGCGTACGCTGGGGCCGGCGATGCTGTTCTTCGGCTGCCGCCATCCCGATCAGGACTACATCTACGCCGACGAGCTCGAGGAGCATGCCACCGCGGGCATCGTCGATCTGCACGTCGCCTTCTCGCGCCATGACGGCAAGAAGACCTATGTGCAGGACCTCCTGAAGGAACAGGCTGACGGCGTCTGGTCGCTGATCGAGCAGGGCGCCATCATCTACGTCTGCGGGGACGGCAGCCACATGGAGCCCGACGTCAAGCGCGCCCTGATGGCCATCCATGGCGAGAAATCGCGCGCCGGTGGATCGGCGAGCGAAGCCTGGATGGAGATGCTCGCCGCCGACGATCGTTACGTGCTCGACGTATGGGCAGGCACCTGATGGGCGAGGCAGGACCCTGACGGACGAACGCGAGCGCACCCGCCAGCTGCGCCGCATCAAGGTGGCGGCGATGGCGCTGCTGGCGTCCACGGCGACCTTGTTCCTGGTGGCGCGGCACTTCGAGCCGAGCCACTGGGCGTGGGGCTACGTGGCGGCGTTCGCCGCCGCCGCGACCGTGGGCGGCCTTGCCGACTGGTATGCCGTCGTCGCGCTGTTCCGCCGACCGCTCGGACTGCCGATCCCGCACACCGCGATCATTCCGCGCAATCACCTGCGCATTGCCGACACGCTGGGCAGCTTCATCGAGAGCAACTTCCTTGCCCCCGAGCCGGTCGAGGCGCGCCTGCGCGAAGTCGACTTCGCCGCCCTGGTGGCGGAGTGGCTCTCCGACCGCGAACGGGCACATGCCCTTGCCGACTTCGTCCTGCGCCTGCTGCCCCAGACGCTCGGGGCCATCGAGCAGTCGGGCCTCAAGGGCTTTCTCGGCAAGCGCATCATGACCGAGCTCGAGCGGGTCGAGCTTGCTCCCCTGGCTGCCGGCCTGCTGAGCGCCGTCACCGAGAAGGGCCGTCATCAGCGGCTGCTCGACGAACTGCTGGCGGCACTGGAGAAGGTCCTGGGCAACGAGGAAACGCTGGCGGCGATGCGCGAGAAGATCCGCAAGGAGCTGCCGGCATTGTTCAATCTCTATCGCGCCGATGCCTATCTGCTGCGCAAGATCGTCGCCTCGACCAATGCCTTCATCCAGGACGCGCGGGCCGATCGCCATCATCCGCTGCGGGTCGAGTTCGACGCGTTCGTGACGGGTTTCATCGAGCGCCTGCGCACGTCGCCGGAGTTCGCCCGGCGCGCCGAGGGCCTCAAGCGCGACATGCTGGCGCGGCCGGAGATAGCCGCCATTGCCGAAGGAGCCTGGGACAGCCTGCGCACGTTCCTCGAACGCGACGCGCAGGGCGCCGACGGCCAGATCGGCCGCCAGCTCGAGATCATGCTGGTCGAGACGGGCGCCCAACTGGCGCGCGACCCCGGGATCCGGGGCGAGATCAATCGAGGCATAGTGCGTGTGCTGGCCGACTTCGTCGAGAACCAGAAGAGTGGTGTCGGCCGGTTCATCGCCGATCAGGTCAAGTCATGGGACATCGACATGCTGGTCGGCCGGATCGAGCTCACGGTCGGGCCTGACCTGCAGTACATCCGGTTCAATGGCACCCTGATCGGCGGCCTTGCCGGTTTGGTCTTGCATGTGCTGGAGCAGGGGTTGAAGCTTCGTTTCTGACCGAGGGGAGGTTCGTATGGCCGACGCACCCAACAGCTTCATGGACATGATCAAGAATCTGGGCGAGCAGCTCAAGGTCCCGTCGCTCGACATGTCGAAGATCGTGGAACATCACCAGAAGAACCTGGAGGCC
>NZ_JBFWZI010000130.1:0-9778 GCF_050185545.1 Reyranella sp.
TCGAATGGATCAGCATCGAAAGCCCGAGCCACGACGGCAAGGCGGTCAACGTCATGGTCGACAAGGTGGAGGGTCAGTTCCGTGACCTCGGGCTCAGGCTCGAGCGTATCCCCGGGCGTGACGGATTCGGCGACATTCTCGAGGCCAGGACGCCGTGGGGCGAGGGCAGGGGCATCCTGGTGCTCGCCCATCTCGACACGGTCCATCCGATCGGCAGCATCGAGAAGGAGCTCAAGGTCCGCCAGGAAGGCGACAGCGTGTTCGGCCCGGGCATCTACGACATGAAGGCCGGCGGCTACATCGCCTACTACGCGCTGCGCCACCTGATCCGCCAGGGCAAGCGCCCGAAGCTTCCGGTGACCTTCCTGTTCATCCCCGAGGAGGAGGTCGGCAGCCCGACCTCGCGCACCCGTATCGAGGCGGTAGCCCGGGGGCACAAGTATGCGCTGGTCATGGAGCCGGGCCGCGACGGCGACCGGGTCGTGACGTCGCGCAAGGGGGTCGGCCGGTTCGTCATCACGGTGAAGGGCCGCGCCTCCCATGCCGGCGTGCGCCACGAGGACGGCCGCAGCGCCATTCTCGAAATGGCGCGCCAGATCCTGCGCATCGAGAGCTGGACCGATTACGCGCGCGGCATCACCGTCAATGTCGGCCTGGTCAACGGCGGCAGCGGCGTCAATGTCGTCTCGGCCGAGTGCACCGCCGAGATCGATCTGCGTGTCCCCGATCCGCGCAGCGCCGAGGAGATGACGCACCGTTTCCTCAACCTCGAGCCGATTGGCGCCGACGTCGAGGTACGGGTCGAAGGCGGCATGAACCGGCCACCCTACCAGAAGGACGCCGGCATCACCGATCTGTTCACCAAGGCGCAGGCGATTTACCGCGAGATTGGCAAGGAGCTCCTGGACGTTCCCCTGACCGGCGGCGGCAGCGACGGCAACTTCACCGCCGCGCTCGGCATCCCGACGCTCGACGGCCTCGGCGCCGACGGCAAGGGCGCGCATGCCGCCAACGAGCAGATCTACTTCTCCTCGCTGCAGCCGCGGACCTACCTCTGCACGCGATTGCTGGAGACGCTGGAGTAGGCATAGTTCTTCTCCTCCCCAGCTTCGCTGGGGAGGAGAATGAAGGGAGAGGCGCGGGCCGCTAATACCCCGCCGTGAACCGCTTGCGGAGGTGCCTGGGCTTCTCGATCTCGTCGACGATGGCGACGGCGAAGTCCTCGCGGCTGATGCGGCTCTCGCCCTTGGCGTCCTCGATCAGGGTGTCGAGGGCGAGGCGGAACTTGCCGGTGCGCTTGCCGGGGCCGATCGAGGCGGGCGGCGAGATCGCCGTCCAGTCGTAGTCGTCGATCTTGCGGATCTCCTCGTAGGCCTGCAGCGCCGGCAGCGAGGTCGGCGGCTGCACGCCTCTCTCGGCCATGTGGTCGTAGTGCCGCCGACCGTCGCTGCGCAGCAGGCTGCCGGCGCCGACCACGAACAGGGCTCGCTTGACGCCGGACTGGCGGATCGTGTCGATGACGCGTCGCACGTCGTTCTCGTTCCACTTCACCGAGACGACCGCGACATCGTGGCCCTTCAGGATTTGCGTCAAGGCCGGCGCGTCAGTCGTGCTGGCGGCGCGGACGGTCATGCCGGGGCGCGGTGCGAGTTTGCGCGGGTCGCGCGTCAGCGCCGTCACGGGATGCTTGCGCGCGAGTGCCTCGTCGAGGATGCGGCTGCCGATATTGCCGCTGGCACCAATCAGCACGATGCTGGTCATGGAGCAGCTCCTTTCATGAGGTCTTGCAGGGCGTCGACTGTCGCACCTGGCGCCTCCTGCGGCACGTTGTGACCGATGCCCGGCAGCAGGCGCCGCTCGTAGGGGCCGCTGAAGAAGGCGGCCTGCCGATCGCTCGCCGGCGCCGGCCCGACGCCGTCGTGGCCGCCATGCAGGTTGATCGTCGGAACGCTGATCCTCGGTTGTTCGGCGAGCCGTGCTTCGATGCCGAGCAGGGCGGTATCGCCCGGCGCGTAGCCATAACGGTGGCGATAGGACTGGATCACCACGTCGACGAAGTCGGAATTGTCGAACGAGGCGGCGCTTCTCTCGAAGGTCGCGTCGTCGAACCGCCATTCCGGCGACCACAGCTGCCACAGGAGCCGGCAGATGTCGCGCCGGTTCTTGGTGAGTCCGGCGCGGCCGCGCTCGGTATGGAAGTAATACTGGTACCAGAAGCGGTGCTCCTGGGCGGCCGAGACCGGCTCCACCGACGCAGCGATGTTCTGGATGTTGTAGCCGGTGCAGCTCGCCAGGCAGCGCACGCGCTCGGGCCACAGGGCCGCGACGATGCAGGCCGCGCGGCCGCCCCAGTCGTAGCCGGCGAGCGCGGCGCGCCGGATGCCAAGCGCGTCCATCAGCTGCAGCAGGTCATGGCCCAGAGCGGCCTGTTCTCCCGAGCGTGGCGTGTCGGCAGAGAGGAACCGGGTCGGCCCGTAGCCGCGCAGATAGGGCACCAGCACGCGGTTGCCGGCCTCGGCGAGCGGCGGCGCCACCTCGTCGAAGGCACGAACGTCGTACGGAAAGCCGTGCAGCAGGATCACGGCCGGCCCGTCCGCCGGCCCGTGCTCCTCATAGGCGATCTCGAGGACGTCGGTGCGCACGCGTTTCGATTTCATGATGCGAGCTTAGCGCGATGCGTTGACAGAGTCGCGGGTGGCGCCCACGCTTCGCGCAAACGGAGGAAACATGGCCCGGTTCGATCGCGTGATTCGTGGTGGCATGATCGTCGACGGCAGCCGGATGCCGCGCTTCCGTGGCGACATCGGCATTAAGGACGGCCGCATCGCCTGCATCGGCCAGATCGGCGCCGGCGAGGCCGACGAAACGATCGATGCCGGCGGCCTGGTCGTGGCGCCGGGGTTTATCGACCTGCATACCCACTACGACGCGCAGTTGTTCTGGGATCCCTACTGCACCCTGTCGAGCTGGCATGGCATCACCTCGGTGGTGATCGGCAATTGCGGCTTCGGCTTCGCACCGGTGCGGCCGGTCGAGCGCGACCGCGCCATGCTCACCATGACCCGGGTCGAGGCGATCCCGATGGCGTCCATGCGGGCCGGCATGCCCTGGGATTGGGTGACGTTCCCCGAGTTCCTCGACAGCGTCGAGCGGACGCCCAAGGCGGTGAACATCCTGCCTTACATGCCGATCTCGCCGCTCTTGATCTGGGTGATGGGCTTCGAGGCGGCCAAGGCGGGCAAGCTGCCGACGCCCGAGCAGCACGCCGAGATCAGGCGCCTGCTGCACCAGGCCATGGATGCCGGCGCCTGCGGATGGTCGGCCCAGCGCATGCTGCCGACGGGGCCGGCCGCCGTGCAGCGCGACCATGACGGCTCGGCGATGCCGACCGACGTGATGCACGACGAGACCTGCCGCGAGCTCGCCCGCGTGCTGGCCGAGCGAAACGCGGGCTTCGTGCAGATGCTGCTGGTCTCGGGCGACAATGTACGCGACCAGGCGTTCTACGAGGAGGTGGCGATGCTGAGCGGGCGGCCCGTCATCATGAACGTGGTGCAGGCCTTCGATCACAAGCCACATATCCATCGCCGCGTGCTCGACTGGCTGCGCAGCTGTCGGGAGCGGGGCATTCGCGTCGTTGGCCAGGGGCTCACCACCGACGCAGGCTTCACCTTCACCTTCGAGGACTGGAACCTGTTCGACGATTCCCAGCCGTGGTGCGATGCCACGACGGGCACGCGCGAGGAACGTCTGGCCAAGCTCGCCGATCCGGCACGCCGTACCGCCCTGCGCGACAACTTGCCGATCACAGCGACCGGTCCGCTGGCCCAGATCGCCATCGTCGGGCCCAGGCTCGACAAGAACAGGAAGTGGCTCGACTACACGCTGGCGCATGCCGGCGAGAAGATGGGCAAGCATCCGGTCGACGTCATGCTCGACATGGCGGTCGAGGAGAATCTCGAGACCGAGTTCTTCGCCGCGCCGCCCAACGGCCGGATAGACTACCTGAAGGAGCTGGTCGACGATCCCTACGTGCTGTTCGGCGTGTCGGACGGCGGCGCCCACACCAAGTTCCTGACGGCCGGCCGCTATCCGACCGAGACCCTGTGCAAGGTCGTGCGCGAGCACAAGATGCTGAGCCTCGAGGATGTGCATTGGCGGCTGTCGGCGCTGCCCGCCGAGGTCGCGGGCTTCCGCGGCCGCGGCGTGCTCAAGGCTGGCGCTCCGGCCGACATCGTGGTCTACGATCTCGATGCGCTACGCGTGCTGCCCGGCGAGATTGCGCACGATCTGCCGGGCGGCGAATGGCGCCGCATCCAGCGCGCCGAGGGCTACAGGTACGTGCTGGTCAACGGCGAGGTCACCATCCGCAACGACCGGCCGACCAATTCCTTCTCCGGCCAGCTGCTGCGCCACGGCGGGTCATGATCATCGATACTCCCTCTGTGGCGCTGTCGACAGCGCCACAGAGGGAGGATGCCCCATAAGCGCTAAATCGGTCGAAAGCCCGACAAAGTCCTCGTCCTGAGGAGCGCCCGCAGGGCGCGTCTCGAAGCATGGGCCACGTAGAAGATCGTCGACAAGAGTCGTGTCGCGGCGCTCTCACTTCACTGTGGCCGACCAAAGGGCGAAGGTTGCTTCGCCCGAATCGAGACGCGGCCCTCCGGGCCGCTCCTCGGGGTGAGGTCCATTTGTATTTTGACGACTATGGGGAGATGCCCGGGAGATGCGCCCCGTCATGCGGGGCGGAGAGGTCACGTGCTGGGAGCTCGCAACTCATAGGCGCCAGCGTTGATGGAAGACGGCGTCATTCGCTGGGAGCGCGTCACTCCGATGGCGCTCATGGGATGTGTAATCACCAAGAAGAGCGCCATCGGAGTGGCGCGCTCCCAGCGAAGACCACTGCGCCTGCCTGCGCGACGCAGCTTCGCTTCGGTGGAGGCAGGTCGCCGCAAGACGGCGACACCCCTCGCCAGAGCCGGAAAGAAGGCAGAATCAGGGCGCGGCGCAGGGGTGCACGTTCATGTCGGGGCCGAGGTCGTACGGCGGCGGCACCTGTGTGAGCGTCGTGACCTGCTGCGACAAGGCCCAGTCGAACGCCCGCTTGGCGCGCGCGCAGAACTCCTTGTCGGTGGGCGCGCGCTGCGCGGTGCGATTGGCAAACTCGGTCACTACCACGTCGACATTCGAACGTTTGCGGCGGGCGAGGTCCTGGATGGCACGGCCGTTGGCGGCGAGGTCGCTCCGGAACTTGGCGAGGAAGTTGCCATACAGCGTCTCGTAGGCACGCGCGCCGCTGGGGTTCTGGCACTGCAGGGTGGCCACGTTCAGCTCCATCTGCACCATCCGCGCGCGAAAGATCGCGATGTCCTGGGTATTGTAGCAGATGCTGCGGGTGCTGCCCGCCGGCGGCGGCGCGGCGCTTGCCATCTGGTAGTCGGCGGCCGGTGGCCTGCTGGCGGGCGCGGAGGTCGAAGCCTTGCCCAGCGTACAGGCACTCACGGCCATCACACCCACAACCGCGACTGCCGCCCGCGAAATCGTTCTGATCATCAATAGCACTCCCAACGCGTGGCCGGAGACCGCAAGCCGGTACAACAGATGAAGACCTGTTTCAAATCGAAATCCCGTGCGGGGGCCCTTCGGCAGGCGGAAAAGTCGGATGTGTCAGCGTGTCGCCCGCGCGAGCGCCCGGTCGAATATCTCGAGGCCAAGGTCGATTTCCGCCGGGCCGATGGTGATCGGTGGCGCGATGCGGAAGATGCCGAAGCCTCCCCGCACGACGCTGGTCATCATGCCGAGCTCGAGACACTCGCGGGCGACGCGGCGGGCAAGCTCGGGAGCAGGCGTCCTGCTGCGGCGATCCTCGACGAGGTCGAGTCCGAGCAGCAGTCCGCGGCCACGGATGTCGCCGATGCAATCGTAGCGCTGTTGCAGGGCATGGAGCCCGGCCTTGAGCCGATCGCCGAGGAGGCGGGCGCGCTCGGCCAGGCGTTCGCGCAGGATGATCTCGATGACCTTGAGGCCAACGGCGGCTGGCAGCGGATCGGAGGCATGCGTGGTGTAGAAGAGGAAGCCGCGTTCCGCAGCGACGTCCTCGATCTCCGCGGTGGTCAGCATCGCGGCCAGTGGCAGGCCTGCGCCCAGGGTCTTGGACAAGGTGAGATAGTCCGGTACCACGCCGTCGCGCTCGCAGGCGAACAGATGGCCGGTGCGGCCGAGCCCGGTCTGCGCCTCGTCGAACACCAGCTGCAGGCCGCGCTCGCGGCACTTGTCGGCCAGCGCGGCGATGTAGCCCTCCGGCGGCTCGAGGACGCCGCCCGAGCTCAGGATCGGCTCGACGATGCAGGCCGCCGGCGCGCCGGTCGATTGTCGGTCTACCAGCTCGAAGCCGAAATCGAGCTCGGATCGCCAGTCGTAGACGCCGCGCGCGTCGATGAAGCGCGAGCGATAGGTGTCGGGTGCCGG
Source organism: Reyranella sp. (assembly GCF_050185545.1). Lineage (GTDB taxonomy): Bacteria > Pseudomonadota > Alphaproteobacteria > Reyranellales > Reyranellaceae > Reyranella. Next base: position 6,469 of record NZ_JBFWZI010000130.1, read on the forward strand.
CAGAACGAGAGCGCCGGGGAGAGCGGGCCCGTAGCCTTTGCGGCTGGACGAATAGGTGGCCGACGAGGCGCCGCCGGTGACACCGTGCCACGATCGGCTCATGGCCACGATCTCGTGGCCGCCCGTCACCAGCTTGGCCATGCGCAATGCCGCCTCGTTCGACTCGCCGCCCGTCGACACCAGCAGCACCCGGTCGAGCTTGCCCGGCGAGATCCCGGCGATCAGCGCCGCCAGGTCGACCACGGGGCGCGACAGGATGGTCGAATAGAGATGGTCGAGCTCGCCGATCCAGTGCCGCGCCACCTCGACGATCTCGGGATGGCTGTGGCCCAGGATGGCGCTCATCTGGCCCGAGGTGAAGTCGAGGATGCTGCGGCCGTCGGCGTCGATGAAGAAGTTGCCGCGGGCGCGCTCGGCGATCACCGGCGAGAAGGCGCCGCCGTATCGCACGAGATGCGCGTTCGCCTTGGCCCAGAAGGCCGGATCGTCGTTGGCGCTCATGCCGCCTCCAGCGCGGCGCGCACCAGCGGCAGGCGGTCGTTGCCGAAGAACATCGCCGGGCCGACGAACATGGTCGGGCTGCCGAAGCCGCCACGCGCCATCAGCTCGTCGGTGTTGGCGCGCAGCCGGGCCCTGCACGCGTCGGTCTCGATGGCGGCGAAGAAGCGCGGCCGTTCGAGGCCGGCGCGGCTTGCGATGTCGGCCAGCACCTCCTCGCGCGCGATGTCACGATTGTCGCCCCAGTAGGCCTCGAACGCGGCGGTGGCATAGGGCACGAGCTTGCCTTCATCGAGCGCCACGAAGGCGCCGCGCATGCACTTGACGCTGTTCACCGGGAACACCTCCGGCGGGAAGACAATGCGAAGGCCGTAAAGATTCGCCCACGCGGCGAGATCCTTCAGCATGTAGGCCTGCTTCAGCGGATTGGGGTTGGCGCGGCTGTCGTAGACGGTACGGTTCACCGTGTTGAACACGCCGCCGACCAGGATCGGCTTCCAGGCGATGTCGGCGCCGAGCTCGGCGGCCAGTGGCTGGACGGCGTGGAAGGCCAGGTACGTCCACGGGCTGGAGCAGTCGAAGTAGAAGTCGAGTTGCCGCGCCATTTCGTCTCTCCGATCTCGGTTCGCCTTGTCGATGCCACAGCCCGCCCGTATCTTGCAAATCCATGACGGTACCGGCTGAAAAGCCCAAGAAGATTGCTCCGAATAGGATAGCCCCCAATCGGATAGCGATCGTGGTGCACCAGGAGCACTCCCGGCCCGGGCGGGTCGGCACCCTCCTCGAGAAACGCGGCTACACCCTCCACCGCCTCTGCCCCAATCTCGGCTGCGAATTGCCCGAGGACATGTCGGGCTACGCCGGCGTGGTGATCTTCGGCGGCCCGATGTCGGCCAACGATTGCGGCAGCCTGGCCGGCATCAAGTGCGAGCTGGAGTGGATCCCCAAGGTGGTCGAGGCCGGAGTGCCGTATCTCGGCCTGTGCCTCGGCGCTCAGCTGCTGACGCGGGCCGCTGGCGGCTGCGTCACGCCGCATCCCGAAGGCAAGGTCGAGGTCGGCTATGCCGAGATCGTGCCGACCGAGGCCGGCCGGGAGTGGATCAGACGCCCGATGAAGGTCTACCAGTGGCATCGCGAGGGCATGTCGATCCCGGCGTGCTGCGAGCTGCTGGCGACCAATGAGACTTACCCAGTCCAGGGCTTCCGCTGCGGGCCGAATGCCTTCGGATTCCAGTTTCATCCCGAGGTTACCCTGGAGATGAAGGACCAATGGACGAGCGAGCCCGGCGAGAGCATGCGCCGGCCGGGAGCCCAGCAGCGTGGCGTGCACCTCTCCATGCACCCGCTCTACGACCCGCCGCTCGATCGCTGGATCGACGGCTTCCTCGACCGCTGGCTGGCAACCGACACGCGGCTCAACTGAGCGTTTCATCTTCCCCCGAGCTTCGCTCGGAAGGTGCCCCGTCTAACGGGGCGGAGGGGTCGTTTCATTGCTGGGAGCGCGCCACTCCGATGGCGCTCTTCTCGTTGATGACACATCCCATGAGCGTCATCGGAATGGCGCGCTCCCAGCAATGACCTCCCAGCTCCGCTGAGGAGGAGGTCATCCACAGCGTGGTCTAACATCGGGCATTGCGCTAGGCTCTACGGGAGTTCCAATCCGGGGGAGATGCATTGATGTCGGGTGCTCTGATCTTCGTGCTGGCCTTGGTCGTGGTCGCGCTGGTGCTGGTCTTCGCCGGCGTCAAGACGGTGACCCAAGGCAGCAACTGGACCATCGAGCGGTTCGGCCGCTACACGCGAACCCTGCCGCCCGGCCTGCATCTGATCGTGCCGTTCATCGATACGGTCGGCCGCAAGATGAACATGCAGGAAAACGTCCTCGACATCCCCGGGCAGAAGGTCATCACCAAGGACAACGCCACGGTCCAGGTCGACGCCGTCGCCTTCTATCAGGTGGTCGATGCGGCACGGGCGGCCTACGAGGTGCAGAACCTCCATCTCGCGATCACCAATCTGGCGCTGACCAACATCCGCAGCGTCATGGGCAACATGGCGCTCGACGAGGTCCTGTCCAAGCGCAACGAGATCAACAACACGCTGCTCGCGGTGATCGACCAGGCGACCGGTCCGTGGGGCGTCAAGGTGCTGCGCATCGAGCTCAAGGACATTGCGCCACCCGACGACCTTGTGGTGGCGATGGGCCGCCAGATGAAGGCCGAGCGCGAGAAGCGCGCCACCATCCTGGAAGCCGAAGGGGTGCGCGAATCGAGCATCCAGCGCGCCGAGGGCGAGAAGCAGTCGGCCATCCTCACGGCCGAGGGCCGGCGCGAGGCGGCGTTCCGCGATGCCGAGGCGCGCGAGCGCCTCGCCGAGGCCGAGGCCAAGGCGACCTCGGTGGTCGCCGAGGCGATCGCCGGCAACGGCGTGCAGGCGACCAACTACTTCCTGGGCACCAAGTACGTCGAGGCGCTGTCGCGGATGGGCGCCAGCAACAATTCCAAGGTGTTCTTCCTGCCGGTCGAGGCGGCGGGAGTGATGGCCTCGATCGCCGGCATCGGCGAGCTCGCCAAGGAGGCCCAGGCGCGTGCCGCGGGCGACATGGCCCGGCCGCGCGGCTCGGTTCCCACCTCGGGTTGAGGAGCACTATGAGCTTCAAGGTGATCTTCTGGCACTGGTGGGCAATCGCCGCCGTGCTGCTCGTGCTCGAGATGGTGCTGCCCGGCGTCGTCTTCATGTTCCTGGCGATCGGGGCGTTTGCGTCCGGGCTGGCGGTGCTGGTGCTGGCCGACCTGTCGCTCGAGTTCCAGCT
>NZ_JBFWZI010000130.1:9878-20834 GCF_050185545.1 Reyranella sp.
TTCTTGGCGATCATGCAGTGGATGCCCTTGTGGCCGTCGACCGTCTGGGTGACGTGCAGGTCGGCCTGCAGGCTGCACAGCATGTAGGCGTCGGCGGCCGACAGGCCGGTCTTGGCCGAGATCAGCCGGATCATGTCGCGCAGCGCTTCCTTGGCGGCGTCATCGAGGTCATGGTCGAAGCCATGGGTGATCCAGTGCGTCGCCGTCTCGGCGCGCGGATTGACGAGCTTCATGTCCTTGCGCACGGTGAAGCGGAAGGTGCCGGAGAGCGACGTTTCGAGCGCCGTCAGGTTGACCTCGCCGTCGCCCTGCACGCCATGGCCGTCACCGGTCGAGAACAGGCCGCCTTCGGCGAACACCGGCAGGTAGACCGTCGTGCCGACCTGGAAGTGCTTGTTGTCGATGTTGCCGCCGAAGGCGCGCGGCTCGACCGAACTGCACTGGCCCCATTCCGGCGGCGGCGCCACGCCCATGATGCCGAAGAACGGCTTGAGCTCGATCTCCAGCCCCCACGGCATGGTGCAGACGCCGCGGTTGGAATCGATCGGAATGTGGGTCAGGCGGTAGAACGGAAAATCCTCGGGCAGGGTGCCGGCATGCGGCCGCTGGGCGTTCCAGCCCCAGTTGGTGCGGAACTTGATGTCGAGCACCTCGACGGCCAACACATCGCCGCGCTCGGCGCCCTCTACATGGACCGGTCCGGTAAGGATGTGGCGGCCGAGGTGGGGCCTGAGCTTGGACACCACCTCGCGGTGCTCGGGCAGCACGTTGAATGGCTCGCCGGGCAGGATCTCGGGCGACCCGGACAGGCAATGGATGGTGGCGATGTCGCCCGACTTGATGCGCAGTGATGGCTTCAGCTGGCTGTCGAAGTAGCCCCAGTGGCAAGTCTCCGGCGAAGAATGCAACTCGTACGTGGCCATGACGATCCCCCTCCGCTCGGCATCAAGCACGGACCGTGCCCCGAAATCCACCGCCGATGCTATAGGCAGGGCATGAACTACCGCCATGGCTACCACGCCGGCAACTTCGCCGATGTCCTGAAGCATGTGGCGCTGTGCGAACTGCTGCGCCTGCTGACGGCCAAGGACAAGAGGCTGTTCGTGCTCGATACCCATGCCGGCGCCGGCGGCTACGATCTCGGCGGCGACCTGGCGCGGCGCACCGGCGAGGCCGAGGTTGGCATCCATCGTCTCGCCGCGGCGCCGCGCGCCGGCATGCCGGCGGCCGTGGCGCGCTACCTGGCGGCGGTCGCGGCCTACGATCGCAAGTTCGGGTCGGCTGCCGAGGGACCGCGTCGCTATCCGGGCTCGCCGCGCCTGGTGCGCGCGGCGCTGCGGCCGGGCGACCGTTTCGTGGCCTGCGAGCTGCATCCGGCCGAAGCCCTGGCCCTGAAGCGCGAGTTTGCCGGCGATCGCGCCGTCGAGGTGCGCCAGGCCGACGGCTACAAGGTGCTGAAGGCGCTGATGCCGCCGGTCGAGCGGCGCGGCCTGGTGCTGATCGATCCGCCGTTCGAGGTGCCGGACGAGTTCGAGCGCGTCCTGCGTGCCCTGCGCCAGGCGGTGCGTCGCTTCGCCACCGGCTGCTACGCGCTGTGGTATCCGATCAAGGACGCGGCGGCCGCGTCCTTCGTCGAGGCGTTGGCAGCCCTCGAGCCGTTGCGTCTCACCCTCGACCTGGGAGACGGCGAGGCGGGCAAGCTCTCGGCCTGCGGCCTCGCGGTGGTCAATCCGCCGTGGCGCTTCGACGAGGCCATGCGCGAGGCCCTGCCGTGGATCGCGGCCCGGCTGGGGCCCGGCGTCAGCGCGGCCGTCGAGGGCGGGCGGGCCGCTTCATAGGTGCTGGAACGGATCACTTCTTGTGGCCGTTTTTCTTGTGCTTCTTCTTGCCTTTATCGTTCCTGGATGCGCCATTGTGGGGCTCGCCCGGTGTCCAACCCCACATCTCGTGAGCCGCCTCGGCGATTGCCGGATCGAGTGGCAGCGGCTCGATGGCGACGCCTTTGCCGACCTGCCGGGCGACGATTCGCAGGCCTTCGAGCCGCGCCTGCTGCTTGTCGTCGGTGGCGATCACGTGCCATGGCGCATGGTCCGTGTCGGTCCGGTTCAGCATGTCGCGGTAGGCCTCGAGATATGCCTTGCGCTTGGCAATGTTGCGGAAGTCCTCGAGCCCGATCTTGTAGTGCTTATGCGGGTCGTTCAGCCGGTCGATCATGCGCCGCCGCTGCTCCTCGGCGCTGACATGGACCAGGAGCTTGACGATGTGCACGCCGTCGTCGGCCAACAGGCGCTCGAACTCGTTGATCTCGCGATAGGCGCGCTTCCACGCATCCTTGTCGCACAGCCCCTCGATGCGCTCCACCAGCACGCGGCCGTACCAGGTGCGGTCGAAGATCGCCCAGTTGCCCGAGGCCGGCAGCCGGTTCCAGAAGCGCCAGAGATAGTGGCGCCCCTGTTCCTCGGCCGTCGGCGCGCCGATCCGCCAGACATGCGTCGATTTGGGCTCGAGGCCCGCGACCAGGCGCTCGATCAGGCCGCCTTTGCCGGCGGCATCCCAGCCGTCGATGCCGATGATGACGCGTCCGCCTGCCCGCAAATGGATGGTCTGCAGGTCGAGCAGACGGTGCTGCAGCTCGTCCAGCTCGCGGTCGTAGCTCTCGTCGTCGATCGGACGGTCGACCAGCTCGATCTCGTCCAGGATCGGCCACTTGCTCATGCTTTCCTCCTATGACGATCGGGGCGGGTACGCCCCGATCGTCACGGCGTCGTGGTGCGCGCCGGCGTGCTGGATGTCTCCCGGATAAATGGTGCCAGCGCATGGACGGGGAGGCAACGCGCCTGGGAGATTGACAGCGCCAGCTGGCACGACGACTAATCCCGCGATGGCCGACGCCGAACCCACTATCCGCTTCACGACGCGCGGCGGACAGTCCGTGGTCGAGGTTGGCGGCGCCTGGACCGTGTTCAGCCTGCGCGGCTTCCGCCAGAAGGCATCAAAGGCCGTGAAGTCCGCCGGCGCCGGCAGAGCGGCCGCCCTGGTCGACGCCAGCGCCGTGCAACGCCTCGACACCGCCGGCGCCCTCGAGATCCTGCAGCTCGCCGGCGACGGCCCGAACGCCAGGGTCCAGGCCGCCGACAAGGCCCATGCCGACCTGTTCGAGGTGGTGCAGAAGAACATGTGCGCCGCGGCGCCGGAGCGTCGCGTCAACTGGTTCGCGCACTGGCTCGAGGAAGTCGGCCGCAATGTCGTCGAGATCTACCGGCAGCTCGTCAATCTGTGCGCCTTCTTCGGCGAGATCCTGGTGGTCTTCCTCGAGGCCTGCCTGCAGCCGCGCCGCTTCCGGGCGGGCGCCGTCGTCCGCCAGATGTACGAGGTCTGGGTCCGCGCCCTGGTGATCGTTGGCGTGCTGACCTTCCTGATCGGCGTGGTCATCGCCTACCAGGGCGTCCAGCAGCTGCGCCAGTTCGGCGCCGAAACCTTCACCGTGGAGGCCGTCGGCATCGGCATGTTCCGCGAGCTCGGCGTGCTCCTGACGGCGATCATCGTCGCGGGACGTTCGGGCAGCGCCTTCACCGCCCAGATCGGCACCATGCAGGTCAACCAGGAGGTCGACGCCATGCGCACGATCGGGCTCAACCCGATCGAATGGCTGGTCACGCCGCGCATCACGGCGCTGGTGATCTCGATGCCGCTGCTGACCTTCTGGGGCGACATGACGGGCGTACTGGGCGGCGCGGTTGCCTGCACGGTCTATCTCGATTTCACCTTCGTGCAGTTCTTCGACAGGCTGCGCGACACGGTCGGTCCCTGGCATTTCTACGTCGGCATGATCAAGGCGCCGGTGTTCGGGGCGGTCATCGCCATCGTCGGCTGCTTCGAGGGGCTGCAGGTGCACGGCAGCGCCGAAAGTGTCGGCCAGCTCACGACCAAATCGGTGGTCGAGGCGATCTTCTCGGTGATCGTGCTCGACGCCATCTTCTCGGTCATCTTCCTGCTGGCGAACGTGTGATGCCGGAGGCCGTCACCCAAGCCGAGAGACCGCGGGCGGCGGAAGGCGGCCAGATCGTCGACCACCGCGACGGCCGCGAGGTCGTGCTGCGCCTGCGCGGCGTGCGCACCCAGTTCGGCCCCAAGATCATCCACGATCATCTCGATTTCGACGTATTTCGTGGCGAGATTGTCGGCCTTGTCGGTGGATCGGGGAGCGGCAAATCGGTTCTGCTGCGCACCATCATTGGCCTCAACCAGGCAAGCCAGGGCACCATCGAGATGCTGGGCGTCGACACCCACACCCTGCACGGCGAGGCCCTGCGCCGGATGCAGGCGCGAACTGGCGTACAGTTCCAGGACGGTGCGCTCTTCTCCTCGCTCTCCGTGTCGGAGAACATCATCGTGCCGATCCGCGAGCATGCCGGCCTCGACGAGGAGCTGATGCGCGAGATCGCAGCACTCAAGATCGCTTTGGTCGGCCTGCCAGCCGATGCCTCGGACAAGCGGCCGTCCGAGCTTTCGGGCGGCATGCGCAAGCGCGCCAGCCTGGCGCGGGCGCTGGCCCTCGATCCGGAGCTGCTGTTTCTCGACGAGCCGACGGCCGGGCTGGATCCGATCGGCGCCGCCCACTACGACGAGCTGGTCAAGGGCCTGAGCCGCAGCCTCGGGCTGACCGTCCTGATGGTCACCCACGATCTCGACAGCCTGAATGCCATCTGCGATCGAATTGCCGTCCTGCTCGACAAGCGCGTGGTGGTGGGTACGATGCAGGAACTACTGACTTACGATCATCCCTGGGTGCGGGAGTATTTCCATGGGCCGCGCGGACGCGCGGCGGCCCGGCAGGAGTAGAGGCGGCGTCTCATGGATAGAAAATCGCCCTATGTGCTGGTCGGCGCGGCCATGATCCTGTTCATCGCCTCGATCGCGGGCTTCGTCATCTGGAAGCTGAGGGCGGGTGATCGGACGGCCTACGCCTACTACGACATCCTGTTCTCGGGCGAGGTCCAGGGCCTCACCAACGATTCGCCAGTGTTCTATCGCGGACTGCGGGTGGGGCGTGTCACCAATATCGCGCTGACCTCGCGGACCGACCTCCAGCGCGGCACCGGACGGCAGCGCACCGCCGAGAAGATCGAGGTGACCGTCGCCGTCGACTGGAACATCGACATCCGCGAACGTTCGTATGCTGTGTTCGAGAAGCCGTTCATCGCCGGCGCGCCCTACATCCAGATCGTCGGTCGCCTCGACGTCGACCAGATCAAGCCCAAGAAGAAGCTGGGCGAGAAGCCCTACCCGGAGATCCGCGAAGGCGCCTCCTTCCTGCAGGCGACGACGTCCTCGGCCCAGGAGCTGCTGGCCAAGGCGAATACGACGGTCGACAAGCTGAACGAGCTCCTGAGCCCCGACAACATCGCGATGGTCACCGAGACCCTGCACAGCGTCTCGACGGTGGCGGCGGGCATCGCCAAACAGGATTCGGCCATCCAGACGACGTTGTCGGAGCTGCCGGTCACCGTGGCCGAGCTGCGCAAGACCTTCGACAAGGTCAATGCGCTCACCGACTCGCTCGGCCAGATCGCGCTCGAGCTCGGCCCGCAGGACGAGGCGACCAAGAAGGCGCTGGCCGGCAAGGTGCCGGGCGAGATTCGCAAGACGTTCGACAAGATCAATACGCTCACCGACTCGCTCGGCCAGATCGTGCTCGAGCTCGGGCCGCAGGACGACGCCACCAAGAAGGCGCTGGCCGGCAAGACGCCCGGGGAGATACGCAAGGTGGTGGCCGAGGCGCGGGCCGCCTTTGCCAGCATCGATGCCGCCGCCGCTCAGCTCGGCAAGCTGGTCGCCGAGAACAAGGGGTCCATCAAGCAGTTCTCCGAGAGCGGGCTGACCGAGCTGTCGCTCACCATTCGCGAGCTCCGCCAACTCACCGCCAACTTGAACGTCATCGCTACCCGGCTCGAGCGCGACCCGGCCGGTTTCGTGTTCAGCGGCAAGCAGGGATACACGCCGAAATGATCTTCCGCCTGGCCGTCGCCGCGATGGCCACCGTTTCGCTTGCCGCCTGCCAGCTGATCGATGCCGCGACCGAGCCGACCGATCTCTACACGGTAACTCCCAAGAGCACCTTCGACCCGGGCCTGCCTGCGGTCTATTGGCAGCTCGCCGTCGAGGTGCCGGCCGCCGCCGCCAGCCTCAACACCGGTCGCATCGCGATCGCCATGACGCCGACTTCGATCGACTACTACGCCAAGGTGGCGTGGACCGACCGCGCTCCGCTGATGGTGCAGACCCGGATCGTCGATTCCTTTGAGGCGACCCGCAAGATCGTGGCGGTGTCGCGCGAATCGATCGAGCTGCGCGCCAACTACCTGCTGCAGCCCGACCTGCGCAACTTCGAGGCGATGTACTACTACGGGCCCCAGCCGATCGTCCGGGTGCGCATCATCGCCAAGCTGGTCCGCATGCCCGACCGCCAGATCATCGGCGTCGCCTCGTTCGAGCGCTGCGTGCGGGCGCGCGCCGACAAGGTCCCCAAGGTGATCGAAGCCTTTGACCAGGCGCTGGGCAGCGTCATGAAGCGACTGGTGTCGTGGACGCTGCGCACGCCGCCGCCGCGTCCACCCGGCGAATCGGCGGGCTACGACATCGAGCGCTATCGCAACCCGGCCAACGCCGTGAACGACAGCGAAGGCTGCCCGCGCGGCAACGACGCTTCCGGCGTCCCGCTGGCGGACGAGTGATCTTTTGCCTCCCCCGTCATCGGGGGAGGTGCCCCGTCATACGGGGCGGAGGGGGAAGCCACACTCGAGATGTCCTTGGCTCCGACGTCGGAATCCCATGGTCCTCGTCTGAGACCTTCCCCCCCGCCGCCCCCATCGGGGGCACCACCCCCCTAAGACGGGGGGGGGGGGGAGATGTGTCCACTCCGTAGCCGTAAGTCGGGGGAGGCGGGCCGCACGCTACTTCCCCACCATCGACCAGGCGAGGTCGGCCATGGCGCGGGCGCGGTTGCCGTACTTGGTGGCGGTCTCCGACGAGGCGTTGCCGTCGAGGCCACGCTTGTAGACGCCCTGCACGATGGCGGCGAGGCGGAACAGCGAAAAGGCGAGGTAGAAGCTCCACGACGGCACCTCGGCCCGCCCGGTGCGGCGCGCATAGGCGGCGAGGTACTCCTGCTCGGTCGGGATGCCGAATGCCCTGAGGTCGACCCCGGCATAGCCGCCGGAGGCGCCGAAGCCCTCGCCGAAATGATACATCATGCAATTGTAGCCGAGGTCGGCCAGCGGGTGGCCGAGCGTGCTGAGCTCCCAGTCGAGCACGGCGATGATGCGCGGCTCGGTCGGGTGCACGATGGTGTTGCCGAGGCGATAATCGCCGTGGTTGATGCGCGTCTCGTCGCCCGGCGGAATATTGGCCGGCAGCCAGGCCTTCAGGGCTTCCATCGAATCGATATGCTCTGTCCGCGCGAGATCGTACTGGCTCGACCAGCGGTTTATCTGGCGCTCGATATATTGGCCCTCGCGCCCGAAATCGCCGAGGCCGACGGCACGATAATCGACGTTGTGGATGCGGGCGAGCACGTCGTTCATTGAATCGAATATCTTGCCGCGGTCGGCGGGGGATATTCCCGGCATTTTCGGATCGCCGAGAATGCGGCCCGGCAGAAACTCCATGAGGTAAAAGTCGGTGCCGATCACCGATTGGTCACGGCAGAGCGCGTACGGCTTGGGCACCGGTACATTAGTATGATCGGCGAGGGCTTTGATGACCCGATACTCGCGATCGACCTGATGGGCCGACGGCAGCAGTTTGCCGGGAGGTTTCTTGCGCAGGACGTACATGCGGCCTGCGCCATCGGTGACGTGAAAGGTCGGATTGCTTTGCCCTCCCTCGAACTGGAGGACTCGAATGGCGCCGTGAAAGCCGTCGACATTGGCTTTCATGAAGCCGGCGAGCCGCTCCTCGTCGAAAACGTGGGCAGGACGAACGGGCGTTAGATTTTCTGGCAATTGAGACATTGGTGTGGCGTTAGTGTGACGTTAACCGGACGTTCGGTTCTAGCCGCAGCACGATGAAATATCGAGGGATGTTTGTCGATGCGTAGGCGTAGCGACTTGCAAGACGGTACATCCGCCGTCGAATCCGAACGAGGGAACAATGTCCATACTCCGCCATCTTCCTTATGCGGTTCTGTCGGCGGGCTTGCTCGCGGCAGGGGGCGCTTCCGCGCAGTCGATGTGGTCCATCGACCAGCGCGAAGACATCCAGCAGGAACGCATTGATCAGGGAAGGCGCAACGGCTCCCTGACTCACGGCGAATACCATCGCCTCGACCGGGCCCAGGATCGCATCGAGAACTACGAGCGAAGGGCGCGCGCCGACGGCGTCGTGACGCGGCACGAGCGTCAGCGGCTCGACAACATGCTCGACCGCCAGGGGCGCGAGATCTACCGCCAGACGCACGACAACCAGCGCGCCGATGGCCGGGGATGGGGCGACCGCGATGGCTGGCGGCACAGCGGCTGGGGCCACAACGACGGGCGCCGCGACGGGTGGGGTCACAACGATTGGCGGCGCGACGGCTGGGGTCACAATGACGGGCGGCGCGACAGCTGGAACAACGGCCGGCACGAGGGATGGACTCGGGGGCAGCACAATGGTTGGGACGGCAACCGGCCGCCGGGCATCGAGCGCCGCGACGCGCGCGCCGAGCATCGCATCGACCATGGCCGGCGCGACGGGTCGCTGACCTACGGCGAGGCCAATCGCCTGCAGCACCAGCAGAACCGGATCGATCGCTACGAAGGCCGCGCCCGAGCCGACGGCAACGTCTCGCCTTACGAGCGCAATCGGATCAACAACATGCAGAACCACCAGAGCCGGGGCATCTATAATGCTCGCCACAATGACCGCACGGCACCGTCACCGGGCAACCAGCCGGGCGCATCGCGCAATTGGGGAGGCTGGCAGCATCGGCCGCAACAGGCTAGCAACCCGCAGCCGCAAGGCTCGCGCAATTGGAATGGCGGATGGCAACGTCAACCCCAGGCGAGTGCCCCTGCCATGCAGCCGGGCGGCAATCGGAGCTGGGGCGGCAACAATGGCGGCTGGGGCATGCGCCAGGCGACTGCCCCTGCACCGGCACCGGCCATGCAGCCGTCGGGCGGCAACCGGAGCTGGGGCGGCAACAATGGCGGCTGGGGCATGCGCCAGGCGACTGCCCCTGCACCGGCACCGGCCATGCAGCCGTCGGGCGGCAACCGGAGCTGGGGCGGCAATAGCGGTGGCTGGGGCATGCGCCAGGCCAGTTCGCCGGCGCCGACCATGATGCGCTCCGGCGGCAGACGAGGTCGCTGATCCGTTCTGTCGGAGAGGTCGCTACTGCGATATCTCGAATGCGCAGCTCCCGGCAAAGCAGGGAGCGTCGCATCTTCACCTCCCCCGTCTTCGGGGGAGGTGCCCCGTCATACGGGGCGGAGGGGGGAAGGCCGCAGTCGAGTTCCTGAAGTTCCGACGTCGGAATCATCCAGATCTCGATTGGGGCCTTCCCTCCGGCCCTACGGGCCAACTCCCCCGATGACATTCGCATATGGCAGAAAATCCGTCATCCCGACCGGAGCCGAGCGTCGCGAGGCGTAGCGGAGGGACCTTTCTTGTTGCAACAGCAAGAACGGTCCCTCGACTGCGCCGGCCTTCGGGAAGCTCCGCTCGGGATGACGGAATTTTTCTGCCATATGCGAATGCCCTGGCCCGATGACAGCGGAGGGACACGAGAGATGTCCCTTCAGGAAGAGATCAGGAAACGGCATCGCCTTCGATTGGCGTCCGTCAGTTTACCAGTCGCTGCCTGTCGCCCCAGTAGGGCTTGCGCAGCTCGCGCTTCAGGATCTTGCCGGTCGGATTGCGCGGCAGCGCGTCGACGAAATCGACCGACTTGGGCAGCTTGTAGCCGGCGATGCGCTCGCGCGCCCAGGTTATCAGCGCACCCGCCGTGACCTCGACATCCGGCTTCTTCACCACGATGGCCTTCACCGCCTCGCCCCAGCGCTCGTCGGGCACGCCGATCACCGCGACGTCGGCGACAGCCGGGTGGCCGAACAGCGCGCTCTCAACCTCGGCAGGATAGATGTTCTCGCCGCCCGACACGATCATGTCCTTCACCCGGTCGTAGATGTAGAGGTAGCCCTTGTCGTCGAGATAGCCGGCGTCGCCGGTGAAGAACCAGTCGCCCTGGATGGCGCGCTCCGTTGCCTCGGGCAGGCGCCAGTAGCCGCCCATGATCTGGGGCGTGCGCACGGCGATCTCGCCGACCGCGCCCACCGGCATGTCGCGTCCATCCTCGCCGACGATCCGCAGCTCGACGCCCTTCTGGGCGTAGCCGCACGACAGCAGCTTGCGGGTGTCGCCGGGATCGTGGTCGTGCGGCGGCAGCAGCGTGATGCCGCCGGTCGTCTCGGTGAGCCCATAAACCTGTTGGAAGCCGCAGGGAAAAATCTCGAGTGCCTGGCGCAGCAGCTCGGCCGGGATCGGCGCCGCGCCATAGACGATCAGGCGCAGGCTCGACAGGTCGGTCTCGTGGATCTGCGGCGCCTGGACGAGGAACAGGATCATCGCCGGCACCAGGAGCATCACCTGGAGCCTCTCGCTCTCGACGATCCGCAGGATCTCGGCCGGCACGAACTCGCGAACCACGTGGTTGGTGGCGCCGGAGAACAGGCCGGCTACGCCCCAGCCGGCGCCGCCGATGTGGAACATCGGCAGGCAGACGAGGTTTGGGACACCGGGCCCGAGCAGCCAAGTCTCGGTCCACAAGGGCAGCATCCAGGCGAAGTTTGCGTTGGTGAGTTCCGCTCCCTTGGGGAGGCCGGTGGTGCCGCTGGTGTAGAATTGGACGGCCGTGTCGCCCGGTTTGACCGGAAGGCCAGGATCGATCGACGACTGGCGGTCGCGCCAGTCGTCGAA
>NZ_JBFWZI010000131.1:0-20532 GCF_050185545.1 Reyranella sp.
ACGCCCGATATCAAGCAAAGTCCCCCAGACAGAAGAACCCCCATCCCGTCGCTTCCTTGGCTTGGGCTGGCTGGATCATCGCCCGCCTCGGTGGATGGGACGCTTACCCTTCCTCCAGACCACCGGGGCCGATTACCTTTAAGCGTGGCCTCGACTACTTCCTCGCAATCGCTACTGGATGGGAACTCAGAGATGTGTCCACTCCGTAGCAGCAGAGCTGGGGAGGAGATTGAGCGCCTGTCGTTGCCGCTTTTGCAACGCTTTGCTACAATCGTACGAACGTTCGGTAAACGGACGAAATTGGAGGAAACCATGCTGACTGCAGCCAACAACGAGATGCTGACGCGCGTTGGGCCGGGCACGCCCATGGGCAACCTGATGCGGGAGTACTGGATCCCGGCCTGTCTTTCGTCCGAGCTGAAGGCCGACGGCGAGCCGATGCGGCTCATGCTGCTGGGCGAGCAGCTGATCGCCTTTCGCGACACCGACGGCCGCGTGGGCATCATGGAGCACCGCTGCCCGCACCGCTGCGCCTCGCTGTTCTTCGGCCGCAACGAGGAAGGTGGCTTGCGCTGCGTCTATCACGGCTGGAAGTTCGACGTCGAAGGCAACTGCGTCGACATGCCGAACGTGCCGCCGGCCCAGGATTTCAAGCACCGCGTGAAGACCAAGGCCTACAAGGTGGTCGAGCGCGCCGGCTTCGTGTGGACCTACATGGGCACGCGCAAGGAAGCGCCGCCGCTGCCCAGCATCGAGGTGCTGATGCTGCCCGAGGAGGAACGCATCACCCGCGTGCACATGCGCGAGTGCAACTGGTTCCAGTCGCTGGAAGGCGACATCGACACATCGCATTTCGGCTTCCTCCATGTCGGCGGCGTCAAGACCGAGGACGTCGACCCGACGACGATCAACCGCTGGGCGGTGGGCGAGCGCGCGCCGGACTACAAGTCGACCGAGACCGACTGGGGCACGATGTACGCAGCGTACCGGCCGGCCGAGCCGGGCACCTACTACTACCGCTTCGCCCACTTCCTGTTCCCGTTCATCACCCTGACGCCCAACGGCTTCTTCGAGGACCAGGTCGCGTGCACCTTGAACGTGCCGATGGATGACACGCACACCATGACCTACAACCTCGCCTGGAAGCAGAAGACGCGTCCGCTCGAGACCCTGAGGAACGGCGACTGGATCCCCGGCCTGAAGCCCGACGTCGAGTACCTGCCCAACACCAACGACTGGTTCGGCCGGTGGCGCCTGGTGGCGCGACGCGAGAACGACTACCTGATCGACCGCGACATGCAGCGGACCGTCAACTACACCGGCATCCAGGGCATTGGCCGGCAGGATCAGGCGATGATCGAATGCATGGGCGAGATCGTCGACCGGTCGCTCGAGCATCTCGCGCCGTCGGACCGCATGATCGCCATCACGCGCCGGCGCCTCCTGCAGGCGGCCCAGGAGCTGATGAACGAAAAGAAGGTGCCGGTCACCGTCGATCATCCCGACATCTATCTCGGCGCGCGCGGCGGCGCGTTCGTGGCACCCGTCGAGCAGGATTGGCTCGACGCCTATGCCGAGAAGATGCAGACGGCGAAGAGCCCGCTGGGACTGCTGAACCGCACGCAGCTGCCGCGGGCGGCGGAGTAGCGCTTCACCATTTCTCGTCGGTGGGAGCGCCCCACTCCGTTGGCGCTCGCCTTACTGGTCACAAATCCGATGAGCGCCATCGGTGTGGCGCGCTCCCAGCAATGAGGCGAGGTCGATGGGAAAAGTTAGCGCCAGCCGTGGCGCGATCCCAGCGATGAATGTCGTGCGGCAGAGGGAGGAGGCACGAGGATGGTGACCGTTGCCGCCCCCTTGGGCGAGCGCAAGGCGATGTTCGGCGGCCTGTGGCGCCATGGCCGCGGCCTCGGCATCGGCGCACTGATCGCGCTGCTCTGCTTCCTGTCGCTCTATCCCATGGTGATGCTGCTCTACGGCAGCCTGCACTCGACGCCGCCGGGCATTCCCGGCGTCTTCAACCTCGACGGCTATATCGGCATCGCCACGACCGAGAACCTCGTCGTGCTCGCCAACACCGTCGGCATCTCGCTGGTCAAGACGGTGCTGGCGCTGGCACTCGCGGTGCTGCTGGCCTGGATCGTCGCGCGCACCGACACGCCGGGCCGCGGTGTCCTGGAAATCCTGATCACGCTGCCCTTCTTCATCCCGCCGATCCTGACGGCGACCGCGTGGGCGATGCTGGGCAACGCCCAGGTCGGCACGATCAACCTCGCTTGGCGCTGGCTGACCGGCGGCGACGGCACCCTGGTCGACGTCTACTCCTACGGCGGCGTCGTCTGGCACATGATGCAGTACTCGACGCCGTTCATCTTCCTGTTCGTCGTCGATGCCTTCCGCGCCATGGACCCTTCGCTCGAGGAATCGAGCCGCATGTCGGGCGCGACCCGCTGGCAGACTTTCTGGCGCATCACCTTCGCGCTGATGCTGCCGGTCACCACCAGCGCCTTTCTCCTGAGCTTCATTCGCGGCATCGAGTCGTTCGAATCGGCGGTGTTCTTCGGCACGCCCGTCGGCATCGAGGTGATCACCACGACGATCTATCATTCGATCACCCAGCGCGCCCAGCCCGACTACCAGTCGGCGACGGCGCTGAGCTTCGCCGCTCTCGCCCTGATGTTCCTGCTGGTCGTGCTCCAGAATCGTCTGCTGCGCGGGAGAAGCTTCACCACGGTCACCGGCAAGGGCTACGCGCCGAACATCACCCGGTTGGGCTGGATGCGCTGGGTGACCTTCGCCGTCTGCATCGCCTTCTTCGTGGTGAGTGTCGCCCTGCCGATCGGCCAGCTTCTGCTCAGCTCGTTCTTCAAGTTCTTCGGCTTCTACGAAGCCGACATGCTGACCCTCGATCACTATCGCAACGTCTGGGAGAATTCGGGCTTCTGGCGCGCCTTCCGCAACACCATGCTGCTGGGCTTCGCCGGCGCGACGGCGACAATGGCCCTGGGCGGCATCGTGGCCTATGTCACCACCCGCACGCGCTGGCGCGGCCGGCGACTGATCGACGTGCTCGCCTGGCTGCCCTGGATGATGCCGGGCATGGTGCTGGGCATCGGCTTCCTGTGGGGCTTCGCCATCCTGCCGCACGCGATCCCGATCTACGGCACGCTGTGGGCGCTGCTGCTGGCCTACATCGCGCTCGGCACGCCGGTGGCGGTGCGCGTCACCTCGGCCGCCTACCAGCAGATCGCGACCGACATCGAGGAATGCTCGCGGGTGCACGGCGCCGGCTGGTGGCAGACCCTGGGCCGCATCCTGATCGCGCTGGCGTGGCCCGCCTTCGCCGTCGGCTGGGTACTGATCTTCTTCGGCATCATGCGCGAGCTCAGCGCCTCGATCCTGCTCTATGCGCCGGGCACCGAGGTGCTGTCGGTGGTGATGCTGAAGCTGTGGGTCGGCGGCAGGCCCGAGGAGGTGAGCGTCATCGGCCTCGTCATGCTGATTCTGGTGCTGGTGTTCCGCTGGGTTCAACTGCGCTTCATCAAGAAACGAATCAGCACGCTGTGACGTGTCAGTCAGGGAGGAAGGGACCATGCTGCGAAGGGATGTTCTTGGATTGCTCGCGATTGCCCCGGCCATCATCGCACCGGCCATGGCGCAGGGCGACGACTGGGCCAAGGTGGTCGAAGCGGGGAAGAAGGAAGGCAAGCTCGTCATCTACACCGCCTCGATCGGCTCGGTGTTCCACAAGGCAGTGATCAAGTCGTTCGAGCAGAAGTACGGCATCACGGTCGAAATGCTCGAGGCGCGGGCCAGCGAGGTGCGCGAGCGCGTGCGGGTCGAGCAGGCGGCCGGCCGCTTCCTGGGCGACATCCATCACAACGGCAGCACCACGACCTGGCTGATGATGCGCGACGGCAACTTCCAGCCGCACGGCGTCGTCCCGAACGTCAGGAGCATCGTGCCGCCCTACGAGGCCGACGAGATCCGGATCCCGTGCGAGGTCATCAGCTACGGCCTGATGGTCAACCGCAACCTCGTGAAGCCGGGCGACGAGCCCAAGAGCTGGAAGGACATCCTCGATCCGCGATGGACCGGCAAGATCCTGTCCGATGACTATCGCGCCCTGGGCGGCGGCGCGGTGTTCTTCGTGGTCATGCACAACACGTTCGGCAAGGAGTTCCTCGAGAAGCTCGCGACCCAGAAGCCGGTCTTCTCGCGCGACATCCAGAACAGCGAGCGTCGCGTGGCGCGCGGTGAGTATCCGCTCTATCTTCCGTTCTCGCTGCAGAACTACAACAACCTCAAGGGACTGCCGGTCAAGCCGATCGTGCCCGCCGAGGGCCGGCCCTATGTCCGGTTCGACCTGACGATGCTGAAGAACGCCCCGCATCCCAACGCCGCGCGGCTGTTCATGAACCACTATCTCGAGCCCGATTCGCAGATCGTGTTCGCCAATGCCGGCTACAACCCGGTGGTCGGCGGTGTGGTCGAGAAGACGATCCCGGAAATCCGGTCGCTGCTCGCCACCAAGGCGCTGGGCACCACCGTGCCGGAGCGCCAGGACGCCATGCTCGCGCTCGCCAAGGAGATCTTCAAATAGGAGGGCAGCCGTGCCCAGCGTCACCCTGGAGACGGTCGGTCGGCACTTCGGCGAGGTGAAGGCCGTCGATGCGATCGACCTCGCCGTCGAGCATGGCGAGTTCGTCACCCTGCTCGGACCGTCGGGCTGCGGCAAGACCACGACGCTCCGCATGGTCGCGGGCCTGGAGCGCAACGACACCGGCCGCATCGCGATCGGCGGCCGCGTAGTGAGCGACGCGCTCGCCGACCTGTTCGTGCCTCCCGATCATCGCAAGCTCGGCATGGTGTTCCAGTCCTACGCCATCTGGCCGCACATGACGGTGTTCGACAACGTCGCCTATCCGCTCGCCGTGCGGCGCGTCGGCAAGGCCGAGATCCGCGACAAGGTGGCGTCGGCGTTGCGCCTGGTCGAGATGGAGCGGTTCGCCGACCGGCCGGCGCCCGCCCTGTCGGGCGGCCAGCAGCAGCGCGTGGCGATTGCACGTGCCCTGGTCTTCGAACCGGAAGTGCTGCTGCTCGACGAGCCGCTCAGCAACCTCGACGCCCGGTTGCGCACCCAGATGGGCGACGAGTTCCGCGCCCTGCAGCGGCGCCTCAACATCACCACGCTCTACGTCACCCACGACCAGGAGGAGGCGATGGCGCTGTCCGATCGGGTGGTGGTGATGCAGCGCGGCCGCATCCTGCAGGCCGACGTCCCGGAAGCCGTCTACCGCCGCCCAGCCAGTCGCGACGTCGCTGCCTTCTTCGGCGCGCCCAACCTGATCGACGCCCGGGTAACCGGCTGCCGTACCGACGGCAGCGGGGTGCACACGCTGACAGTCGAGGGCGCCGGCGGACGCGGCACGTGCCGCGCCGGCCAGCCGTATCCGGTCGGCGCGTCCGTCCTGGTGGTCGTACGTCCGGAAGACGTTGCGCTCGGCCAGGCCGATGCCGCGCCCGCCGGCGATCGCCTGGCGTGGACCGGTCGCGTCGTCGACGGCGTGTTCCGCGGCTCCCGCCGGTCTTTGACCGTCGATGCGGCAGGGTTGCGATTCAATGTCGACTGTCCGGCCACGCGCGCCACCGCCGTCGGCGAGATGGTGACCCTGGTGGTCGACGCCGACAACGCCTGGGCGCTGAGGTCGTGATCTCGAGTCTCGAGTGGCTTCATGATCTTCCGGACCGCGGGCGTCCCGCCCGCTCATGATCATGATGAGGGCGCGTTCGGCAGGGGCGCGGCAGACCGCGCCCCTGCCGAGCCGCGCCATGAGCGGGTGGGATGCCCGCGGTCCGCATGAGGGAGAATGCAAAATGGCGCGACTGCGGGCGGAAGATGCCGAGAAACGGGCGGCGAGCGGCCATGGACCCGACTTCCTGGAGGCCTTCGCGCGCGGCCTGCGCGTCATCCAGGCGTTCGGCCGCGAGAAGCGGCACATGACCCTGAGCGACGTCGCCCGCGCCACCGACCTGCCCAAGCCCAGCGTGCGGCGCGCACTCTACACGCTGACCTGCCTCGGCATGGCGGCGACTGACGGCCGGGCCTTCCGGCTGACACCCAAGGTGATGGAGCTGGCCTCTTCCTATCTCGGCTCCAACCTGATCTCGACCCTGGTCCAGCCGGCCTGCGAGCGCATCGGCGATCGCACCGAGCAGTCCTGCTTCGCTGCCGTGCTCGACGGATACGATATCGTGATGATCGCCCATTCCCTGCACGGTCGGCCTGATGTCCTCGCGCCGACCATCGGCCTGCGCCGCCCGGCGTTCAACACCGCGGCCGGCCGCGCCATCGTGAGCCAGCTCGCCGACGAGGCCCTCGATGCCTGGCTGGACCGGCTCGAACCCAAGGTGATGACCGACTTCACCGTGACCGACAAGAAGGCGCTGCGCGAGGAGCTGCTGCGCGTGCGCGAGCAGGGCCATGCCATTACCGCCCAGGAGATGCGCCGCGGCTATCACGCCATCGCCGTTCCGCTGAAGCGCTACGACGGCGCCACCATCGCCGCCGTCTGCGTCGCCGCCTGGGTGGAGGATTCCGCCGCCGGTTCATTCGCCGACAAGTATCTCAGCGTGCTGAAGGAGGAGACCGAGGCGCTGCAGCCGCAGCTGTTGTAGCGCTCATGCTCTCCTCCGCGGCGAAGCTGGGGAGGTGTCCGCGTCTTCGCGGACCTGCCTTCGCCGAAGCGAAGCCGCTTCGGCTTCGCGCAGGCAGGCGGAGGGGTCTGTTCTCTTGGACCGCGGGCGTCCCGCCCGCTCATCGTCGCCTCATGAGCGGGCGGGACGCCGCGGTCCGCATGAATCATGACCCCTCCGCTCCGCATGACGGGGCACCTCCCCCGATGACTCCCGTAACCGGGGGAGGAAAATACTCTCACTCCTTCCCCACAAAGGGATTGTCGTCGCCGTCCCAGTGGCGCTTCAGCAGGGGGACCTGGAAGAAGGCGAACAGGAGCGTGAGCGGGAAGCTCAGGAACATCTTGCTGGCGATCCAGGTGTCGGTCGGGAAGTTCCGCCACATCACCTCGTTGATCGCCGCCAGCACGAAGAAGAACAGCGCCCAGCGGACGGTGAGCTTGTACCAGCCCTCATCGGTCAGCCGGAAAGCGGAGCCGAAGATCGGCTTCAGCAAGGGCCGCCGGAGCAACAGCAGGCCGCCGCCCAGGATGACGCCGAACAGGCAGTTCACGATCGTCGGCTTCAGCTTGATGAAGGTCTCGTCCTGCAGCCAGATCGTGAGCCCGCCGAACACCAGCACGAAGAAGCCGCCGACCAGCGGCATCACCGGCCAGCGCCTTTCCAGCACGCGGTAAAGCGGCAGCGCTATTGCGGTCGCGACGATGAACACGCCGGTGCCGATGAAGATGCCCCACTTGCCGTTGGCGACGAAGAACAGCAGCAGCGGCCCCAGCTCGAGCGCCGTCGCATAGAGCTTGCGCAGGCCGCCGCGCTCGGCGCTCGCCCCGTCGCTCATGTGAGGCCCATCAGGCTGCGCGCGAAGGTGCGCGCCTCGAACGGCCGCAGATCGTCGATGCCCTCGCCGACGCCAATCGCCACCACCGGCAGCTTGAACTTCTCGGCCAGCGCCACCAGCACGCCGCCCTTGGCGCTGCCGTCGAGCTTGGTCAGCACCAGCGCATCGACCGGGGTCATCTCCTTGAAGGTCTCGACCTGGGCATGGGCGTTCTGGCCGGTCGTCGCATCGAGCACCAGCAGGCAGGAATGCGGCGCCTCGGCGTCGAGCTTGCGGATGACGCGCACGATCTTGGCCAGCTCGGCCATCAGGTTCGACTTGTTGTGCAGGCGGCCGGCGGTGTCGATCAGCAGCACGTCGCAGTGCTCGGCCCGCGCCCGTTCCAGCGCCTCGAAGGCAAGACCGGCGGCATCGGCGCCGGTGCCCTTGGCGATGACCGGCACGCCGGCCCGATCGCCCCACACCTTGAGCTGCTCGACCGCAGCGGCACGGAACGTATCGCCGGCCGCCATCATGACCTTGCGGCCCTCGCTCTTGTAGAGATTGGCGAGCTTGGCGATGGTCGTCGTCTTGCCGCTGCCGTTGACGCCTATCACCAGGACGACGTGCGGCTTCCTCGCGCGATCGATCACCAGCGACGTCGCCACCGGCTGCAGGATCTCGGCGATGTCGTCGGCGAAGGCGGCGCGCACCTCCTCGTCGGTGACTTCCTTGCCGAAGCGCTCCTTGCCGAGCTTGCCGACCAGCCGCGCAGCCACGGTGACGCCGAGATCGGCCTGGATCAGCACGTCCTCGAGGTCGTCCAGCGTCTGCTGGTCGAGCTTCTTCTTGGTGAAGAGCGCGGTGATGCTCTCGGTGACGCGCTTGGTCGACTTGGCGAGACCGGCGCGCATACGCGACAGCCAGCCACCTTTCTTCTCGACCTCCCCTTCCCTCTCGACTTCCGCACCCGCCCGGGTGTCGGGCGCCTCGCTCGCCGATCCGCTCGCCGGAGGCGACAGCGGCGGCGAGACCCCGGTCTCGGATTCCCTCTCGACTTCGGAGTCTACTGGCTCGGGCGTCTCGCCCGCCAGGGTTCCGCGGGAGCGCAACCGCGACAGCCAGCCTTTCTTCTCGACCTCTTCTTCCTTGTCGATTTCCGCACCCTGCTGGAGGCCGAGCCCGTCGCTCACCGAGCCGTTTGCGGGCGGCGACGGCGGTGGCAAGACCTGCGACTCGGCTTCCTTCTCGACTTCAGGATCTATCGGCTTGGACGTCTCGCTCGCGGGGGTTCCCCGGGAGCGAAACCGCGCAAACCAGCCCTTCTTCTCGGGTTCCGTCTCGCTCACCGGGACACCTCAGGAAAGCAGCGAGCGGTCGAGCTCGCCCTTGAAGGCGACGGCGATGCCGCCGGTCATCATCACATGATTGTCGCGCAGCCATTCGATGTCGAGCGTGCCGCCGTCGAGAACGATCTCGGCCTTGCGCTTCACCAGGCCGCGCCGACTCGCCGCCACCACGGCGGCGCAGGCGCCCGAGCCGCAAGCCAAGGTCAGGCCGGCGCCGCGCTCCCAGACGCGCAGGCGCAGGCGGCCTTCACCCAGCAGCTGGGCGACTCCGATATTCGCGCGCTCGGGAAAGAAGCTGTCATGCTCGAGCTTGGGGCCCAGTTCTGCGAGCGGGACGGCGTCGGCATCGGCGACGAAGAAGGTGGCGTGCGGGTTGCCCACGTTGGTGCCAACCGGATCCTGCAGCGATCCCGCCCCGACCGGCAGATGATTGGTGTCGCAGGCAGCGTGCACCGGGATCTCGCGCCAATCGAGCCGCGCCGGCCCCATGTCGACGGAAATCACCGGCAGGCCGTTGCTGCCCGTGCCCGTACGCTGGGAATCGAGCAGGCCGGCGATCGTCTGCACGGTGACGTGATCCGTCTTGCGCTCGTCCATCAGGACTGAGGCGACGCAGCGCGTGGCATTGCCGCAGGCGCCGGCCTCGCCGCCATCGGGATTGAAGATGCGCATGAACACGTCGGCGCCCCGCTCGGTCGGCGGCTCGAGCACGATCAATTGATCGCAGCCGACACCCATCCGGCGGTCGGCAATGGCGCGCCGCCGGTCCGCGGTCAGGTCGAAGCCCGCGCCGCGCGCATCGAGCACGACGAAGTCGTTGCCGAGCCCGTGCATCTTGAGAAAGGGCGTTCCGCTCATGCGCTACCGAACTTGCACGCCATATGGCCGATCATGCCGGCTATATGGCGGTTCGGCCGGGCCAGCGCAACGAGCGCGGCCGGATCTGGCCGGCATGGGTGCCGCCCAGCTCGCGCACGTCGAGGGCGGGCAGCCGCTTGGTGTAGATCGTGAGATGAAGGATGCCGAGCGGGTCGTAAGGCATGGCTGGCTCGACAAAAAGGGCGCGCGCGGCGTCCCAGGCCGGCGTGGCATGATGGACAGGCCAGTTGCACCGGCTGGGCAACGGCTCGCAGACGAAGCCCTGGTCGTAGACCAGCACGTTGAGCGCCATCTGGTCGGTCATGTCGGTCGAGCGCTGCAGCGCCTCGCCCAGCACGGTCGCCCAGCCCTGCCAGTGCGGCGCCCCGCCGGTGAGCGCGAACACGCCGGCATTGATCATCGGGTAACGCACCAGGCGCTCGGCGGTCGCCTTGTCGAAGCACGATTCGTAGGCCGCGCCGCAGACCGCAAAGAACTCGCCCCAGGCGTGGCGGTAGTGGCGCATCGAGCGATGGATCTCGGGCGCCACCGCGAGCGCGCCAGTGCGCGCGGCTTCGAGGAACAGCTCGATCGCATCGCCCTGCTGGACCCAGCAATCGCCGTCGATCCAGAGATAGAGGTCGAAGCCCGGGAAGTAGCGCGGCAGGAAGGGTCGCGCCGTCAGCGCCTTGTAGCCGTCCTTTAGTTTGTCGCGGCCGGGAAAGTCGAAATCCCACTCCGGCACCACCAGCGTGGCGCCGCGATCGAGGCACCAGGCACGCTGCTCGCCGGTCAGGCCGCAATCGAGGATGCCGAGCGCCAGCGCCCGCCCCTCCGGGACGCTCTGCAGGGAGGCGATGCAGTCCTTCATCAGGTCGAAATATCCGGCATCGCCGCCGGTGATCGCGATCGTCTTTTCCGCCACGGCCGCAGGATGGCGCATCGGCCCTTTGCTGTCGCCTGCCCTTTCCGCCACAGTCGGCCGCCGCAAGTTCGCCGCTGTCTTCCGGATCGCGGGCGTCCCGCCCGCGCACGAGAAGAGCGGGCCCGTCGTGGTTACCGCGTCCCGCTCAGCGTCGGCGGTCAGGAAGCATCAGGAGAAGCGTCATGGCCAAGCACGTCGACTACTACGTCTCGCTAAATTCGCCCTGGACCTATCTCGGGTCACGACGCTTCGAGGCGCTCGCCAGGAAGCACAATGCCCACGTCTCGATCTGGCCGGTCGATTTTGGCTCCGTGTTCGCGGTGTCGGGCGGCCTGCCGCTGCCCAAGCGCGCGCCGCAGCGCCAAGCCTACCGCATGATGGAGCTGAAGCGCTGGCGCGATCATCTCGGCGTGAAGATGAACCTCGAGCCCAAGTTCTTTCCCGCCGACGAGGTGCCCGCCGCAAAATGCGTGATCGCACTGCGCGAGCTGGGCCGCATGGCCGACGCCATCAAGCTGGCGCACGCCGTGCTGGCGGCCCTCTGGGAGGAGGAGAAGAACACCGGCGATCCGGCGACCCTGCGCGAGATCATCGCCAGCTGCGGACTCGATGCCGCCACGGTGATAAAGGCGAGCGAAGCACCCAACATGGCCGAAAAGCGCGAATCCTATACGCAGTACGCGATCGACCACGGTGTGTTCGGCGCGCCCTCCTACGTGATCGACGGCGAGATCTTCTGGGGCCAGGACCGGCTCGATTTCGTCGATCGCAAGCTCGCGGCGTGACGTCATGACTTTGGACCGCGGGCGTCCGCCCGCTCATAGTTCATGGCCATGAGCGGGCGGGACGCCCGCGGTCCGGAGGATCAGATCCCGAGCAGGGCTGCCGCGGCGATGGCGAAGCCGTTATTGGCGGCGTGCGCCACCAGGGATGGCCACAACGAGTCGGTGCGGCGGCGCAGCCAACCGAACCACAGGCCGAGCGGAAGCACGAGAAGGATGTGGGCCAGCTCGACGTGGGCGGCGGCAAAGGCGAGCGAGCTCGCGATCCAGGCCACCACGCCGCCCCACCGCCACGCCAGCCAGCCGTACAGGATGCCGCGGAACAGCAGTTCCTCGACCAGCGGCGCAAGGCCGGCCAGCAACAGAAGGCTCATCGCCAGCAGGCCGGGATCGCGGGCGGTTTCGACCGCCTGCTTCATCCCCTGCGGGTCGAGGCCGACCTGGCTGACGGCCACCGACAGCACGATGGTCGCAATCGTGCCGAGGACGATCGGCCGCCCGCCGACGGGGCGGAAGCCCAGCGCCGGGCCGGCCTGACGGCCGAGCGGCGCCACGGCAATGATCACCGCCAGCAGGGCGGCCAGGAAGAAGGCGGCGATGATCGCCAGCATGCCGTCCCCGCGGGCCAGCCATACCGCCGGCATCACCAGGAGAGGCAGGACGACGATGCAGATCGCGACGGACCACCCGGGAATCTTCGGATTATGCTGATCAATCAAAGGGTTATGCTGGTCCGCCAAGTCTTTTGACTCCGTGCCCGACAGGCCTTATACCCCGCCCGTTCAATCGGTCGTCCCGATTTCTCGGTTCCCCCATCGGGGAGCTCCGCTGATCCGCGAAGGTTCGCGCATCGGCGCGCTCTGCGTTTGGGAGATCCGATCCGAATTGGGCGATCGGCATTTGGGCGAACGGAAGCGACATGTTCGAAGGTCTGAGCAAACGTCTGGGCAGTGTGTTCGACCGTCTCCGCGGGCGCGGCGCGCTGTCGGAGGCCGACGTCGACGCGGCCCTGCGCGAGGTCAGGACGGCCCTGCTCGAAGCCGACGTGGCCCTGCCGGTGGTGCGCCAGTTCATCGACTCGGTGCGGCCCAAGGCGATCGGCGCCGACGTGATCCGCTCGGTCACGCCCGGCCAGATGGTGGTCAAGATCGTCAACGATCACCTGGTCGAGATGCTGGGTGGCACGGTCTCCGACCTCGATCTCAACGCCGTGCCGCCGGTGGTCATCCTGATGGTCGGCCTGCAGGGTTCGGGCAAGACCACCTCGAGCGCCAAGATCGCCTATCGCCTGACCCAGGGTCCGCAGGGCATGGCCGCCGAGATGTTCGGCGGCACTTTCTCGACCAGGCGACGCGTGCTGATGGCCTCGCTCGATACACGCCGGCCGGCTGCGCAGCAGCAGCTCGCCGTGCTCGGCGAGCAGACCGGCGTGCCGACCCTGCCGATCGTGCCGCTCGAGATGCCGCTCGCCATCACGCGGCGGGCGCTGGAGGTGGCGCGACGCGAAGGCTATGACGTCCTGATCCTCGACACCGCTGGCCGGCTCTCCATCAACGAGGAGTTGATGCAGGAGGTGGCTGACATCAGCGCCCTCGCCCAGCCCAAGGAGACCCTGCTGGTCGCCGACGCCATGACCGGCCAGGACGCGGTCAATGTCGCCAAGGCGTTCAACGATCGGCTGGCCGTCACCGGCATCGTGCTGACCCGCGTCGATGGCGATGCGCGAGGCGGTGCGGCGCTGTCGATGCGCGCCGTCACCGGCCGCCCGGTCAAGCTGATCGGCGTCGGCGAGAAGTTCGACGCGCTGGAGCCGTTCCATCCCGATCGCATCGCCAGCCGCATCCTCGGCATGGGCGACATCGTCTCGCTGGTCGAGCGCGCCGCCGAGACGATCGACAAGGAAGATGCCGAGAAGCTCGCGGCCAAGGTCCGCAAGGGCCAGTTCGACATGGACGACCTGCTGAACCAGCTGCGCCAGCTGCGCAAGATGGGCGGCCTGCAGGGGCTGATGGGCATGCTGCCGGGCGCCATGCAGGCCAAGGCGGCGATGTCCAAGGCCAAGATCGACGAGACCCAGCTCAAGCGCCAGGAGGCGATCATCCTGTCGATGACGCCCCGGGAGCGGCGCAACCCCGACCTGATCCTCGCCTCGCGCAAGAAGCGTATCGCCAAGGGCTCGGGCATGCAGGTCCAGGACGTCAACAAGCTCCTCAAGCAGCACGCCGACATGCTCAAGATGATGAAGCGGGTGAACAAGCTCGGCGACAAGGGATTCATGCGCAGCCTCGAGGGGATGAACCTGCCCCCGGGGTTCCCGCGCTGAAGGTCAACGACACGCCAATCGAGACATACGAGACGACCAGAGAGGATTTGAAGGAATGCTAGCGATCCGCATGACCCGGCACGGCGCCAAGAAGCGGCCGTTCTTCCACATCGTCCTGGCCGATTCGCGCAGCCCGCGCGACGGCCGCTTCATCGAGAAGCTGGGCACCTACAACCCGCTGCTGCCGCGCGAGCACGAGCAGCGGGTCACGCTCGACAAGGAGCGCATCGCCCATTGGCTGAAGGTCGGCGCGCAGCCATCGGACCGCGTCGCCAAGTTCCTCGCCCAGGCCGAGCTGATGACGCCGCGCGAGCGCCGCGAGCAGAGCAAGAAGCCGTTGCCGCGCGCCAAGGCGCAGGAGCGCCTGAAGGCGGCGGCCGCGGCGGCCGACAAGGAAGCTGCCGCGAGCTGATGAGCGGCCACCTGATGAGGCGGGGCAATGGCTGAGGGCCGCATCCTGCTGGGCGTCGTCGCGGCGCCGCACGGCGTGCGCGGCCTGGTCCGCATCAGGAGCTACACCGAGGAACCGATGGCGATCGCCAGCTATGGCCCGCTGTCGGACGAGACGGGAAGGAAGCAGTACCGGGTCGAGGCGCTGAGCACCGTGAAGGGTGCGGTGCTGGCCCGGATCGAGGGCGTAGCCGATCGAACGGCGGCCGAGGCGATACGCGGATTGCGGCTCTATGCGGAGCGCAGCGTCTTGCCGGCCCCGGACGAGGGCGAGTGGTACGAGGCGGACCTGATCGGTCTCGCTGCGGTCGGCCGGGACGGCCGGGATTGGGGCAAGGTGATCGCCTTCCACGATTTCGGCGCCGGGTCGACGATGGAGGTGTCGGGTGGCGTGGCGTCGCGTAGTTCGGTGATGTTGCCGTTCAACGACGATGCGGTGCCCGAGATCGACGTCGCGGGCGGCAAGGTGGTGGTCGATCCGCCCGAAGGCGTGCTGGCGGGCGGAGCAGAGAAGGAGGCGGAGGACTGACGTGTGGCGCGCGACGGCGCTGACGCTCTTCCCGGCGATGTTTCCGGGCCCGCTGGGCGAGAGCCTGGCCGGCAAGGCTCTCAGGGAGGGCCGCTGGGCGTTGCAGGCGGTCGACATCCGGGACTACGCCAGGGATC
Source organism: Reyranella sp. (assembly GCF_050185545.1). Classification (GTDB taxonomy): domain Bacteria; phylum Pseudomonadota; class Alphaproteobacteria; order Reyranellales; family Reyranellaceae; genus Reyranella. The sequence goes on from NZ_JBFWZI010000131.1 coordinate 14,867, forward strand.
GCCATGGCACGGTCGACGACGCGCCCTTCGGTGGCGGCGCCGGCATGGTGATGAAGCCCGACGTGCTGTCGGCGGCGCTCGAGGCGGCGTCGGCGATGCCGGGGATGGCGGAGGCGCCGAAGATGCTGCTGTCGCCGCGCGGCGTGCCGTTCGATCAGGCGCGCGGGCGCAGGCTGGCGGCGGGACCCGGTGTCGTGTTGGTATGCGGACGGTTCGAGGGTGTCGACGAGCGCGTCATCGAGGCCCACGCGCTGGAGGAGGTCTCGGTCGGCGATTTCGTGCTTTCGGGCGGCGAGATCGCGGCCATGGCGGTGATGGATTGCTGCGTTCGGCTGCTGCCCGGGGTGATGGGCGAGCCGCATTCGGCGAGCGAGGAGAGTTTCGAGGACGGATTGCTGGAATACCCGCACTACACGCGGCCCGCCTCCTGGGTGGGGCCCGACGGGATCGAGCGGCGCGTGCCGGAGGTCCTGGTGTCGGGCCATCACGGGCGGGTCGCCGAATGGCGGACCCGGCAGAGAGAAGAGATCACGCGTCGCCGGCGGCCCGATCTGTGGGCCCGCCGGTCGACGCAGGGAAACGAACTGAAGTGACGAAAGGATGGATGTCATGAACATTCTCGATACGCTGGCCCAGGCCACGATGGACAGGATCGTCGCGGAGCGGCCGGTGCCGCGCTTCGAGCCGGGCGACACGCTGCGCGTGCACGTCAAGGTGCAGGAGGGCAACCGCGAGCGCATCCAGGTGTTCGAAGGCCTGTGCATCGGCCGCAAGAACGCCGGCGTGAACTCCTCGTTCACGGTGCGCAAGATCAGCTTCAACGAAGGCGTCGAGCGCGTCTTCCCGCTCTACAGCCCGGGCATCTGGGAGATCGAGGTCGTCCGCAAGGGCATCGTGCGCCGCGCCAAGCTCTACTACCTGCGCGATCTGCGCGGCAAGGCGAGCCGTATCGCCGAGGACGTCGACGCCCAGCGCCAGCTGATCGCCGAGCAGGCCGAGGCGGAGGCGAAGCGGCCGCGGCGCGAGAAGCTCAAGAAGGAGAAGCCGCGCGGCGAGGGCGGCGTGCGCGCCGCCAAGGGCGGCGGCAGGAAGTAGGCCCGCCATGGCAACCCGCAAGAAGGCGGCCCCGCCGCCCGCTCCGCCGCCGCCGCGCACCCTGTTCGAGAAGATCTGGGATGCGCACGTGGTCGACCGCCAGGACGACGGCACCTGCGTGATCTACATCGACCGTCACCTCGTGCACGAGGTGACGAGCCCGCAGGCCTTCGAAGGCCTGCGCATGGCCGGGCGCGGGGTGCGCCGGCCCGACGCCACCATCGCGGTGGCCGACCACAACACGCCGACCACCGATTTCAGCGCCGGCATCGCCGACGAGGAATCGCGCATCCAGGTCGAGACGCTCGAGAAGAACGTCGTCGATTTCGGCGTGCCGTATTTCGGGCTCGATGATCCACGCCGCGGCATCGTGCACGTGATCGGTCCCGAGCAGGGCCTGACCCTGCCCGGCATGACCATCGTGTGCGGCGACAGCCACACCTCGACGCACGGCGCATTCGGCGCGCTGGCCTTCGGCATCGGCACCTCGGAGGTCGAGCACGTGCTCGCCACCCAGACGCTGATCCAGCGGCCGGCCAGGAACATGCGCGTCGCGGTCGAAGGCAGCCTGCCGCTCGGGGTCACGGCCAAGGACGTGATCCTCGCCATCATCGGCAAGCTCGGCACCGCCGGCGGCACCGGTTACGTGATCGAGTATGCCGGCCGCGCCATCCGCGAGCTGACGATGGAAGGCCGCATGACGGTCTGCAACATGTCGATCGAGGCGGGCGCGCGCGCCGGCCTGATCGCGCCGGACGAGACGACCTTCAAGTACCTGCAAGGCCGGCCCTATGCGCCCAAGGGCGGCGCCTGGGATCTGGCGCTGTCCCATTGGCGGCGCCTGCCGAGTGACAAGGGCGCCACCTTCGATACCCAGCTCGACCTGGTGGCGGCGGACATCCCGCCGATGGTGACCTGGGGCACCAGCCCGCAGGATGCGCTGCCGATCACCGACGTGATTCCCGACCCGGCCAATGCGCCCGACGAGAACCGCCGCGAGGCGTGGGCGCGCTCGCTCGCCTACATGGATCTGAAGCCGGGCACCCGCCTGGTCGATGTGCCGATCGACCGCGTGTTCATCGGCTCGTGCACCAACGGCCGCATCGAGGATCTGCGCGCCGCGGCCGAGATCGCCCGCGGCCGCAAGGTCGCCGCCAACGTGTCGGCCATGGTCGTGCCGGGCTCGGGCCTGGTGAAGGCCGAGGCCGAGAAGGAAGGCCTCGACAAGATCTTCATCGAGGCCGGCTTCGAATGGCGCCTGCAGGGCTGCTCGATGTGCCTGGCGATGAACGCCGACCGGCTCGAACCGGGCCAGCGTTGCGCCTCGACCTCGAACCGCAACTTCGAAGGCCGCCAGGGCCGCGGCGGCCGCACCCATCTGGTGAGCCCGGCGATGGCGGCGGCTGCCGCGATCAAGGGCACGCTGGCCGACGTCCGCGACTACCAGTAGGCGGCGCGTTTTTCAGCTCGCCCGCTAGAGAGTGGGCGCAATTCATGTTCCTCTCCCCGGGATAGGCTAGGTGAGGGGGCGTCGAAGGTTGCCAGATCACCTACAATCCCCTCACCCACCTCTCCCCCTATCGGACCCTATCGGGGGAGAGGAGCATGAAAACGACTCCCCGAGGGGAGGACCAAGATGGCGCGCTCCCAGCAATGTGGCCCAATTCAGGGTCGCCCGCGGTGCATGAATGCATACCCGTGCAACATGTTGCAGGGAATGCGCACGTGATAGGATGACGGCGTCACTCTCCGGGGAGTTACGCCGTGGCCAGTGTTCCAAACTCGAGCTCTGCACCGCCACCGCCGGTCTGGGATGCCCAGCCGGCCGGCACCGCCCAGGTCGCCTATGGCGGCTTCTGGATTCGCTTCGTGGCCTACATCGTCGACGCGATCCTGCTCGGCATCGTCTACTACGTCGTTGCGACCATTCTGGGCATCGACCTGACATCGCCTGAGTTCATCAACCACGCCAATGAAGCCAATGTGGTTTCCCTGCTGGTCGGCTGGCTCTACTTCGCCCTGATGGAGAGTTCCGAACGCGGCGCCACCGTCGGCAAGATGCTGATGGGGCTCAGGGTGGTGAGCAACGAGGGCAAGCGGATCAGCTTCCTCAATGCCACCGGGCGCTACTTCGCCAAGATCATCTCCGCGATCATCCTGTGCATCGGCTTCATCATGATCGGCTTCACCGATCGCAAGCGCGGCCTGCACGACATGATCGCCAGCACCCTGGTGATCAAGGTCCGCTGACCTGACGGACAACCCCGCGATCGCTTGACCGGCGGGCCGAAAACCCGTTTATTCCGGCGTTCGCGAGGGAAAACCCATGGAAAAATTCACTACGCTGCGCGGCGTCGCCGCGCCGCTGCCGATGGTCAATGTCGACACCGACATGATCATCCCGAAGAACTACCTGAAGACCATCAAGCGCACCGGCCTCAAGGACGGGCTGTTCGCCGAGCTGCGCTGGACGGCCGACGGCCAGTCGAAGAATTTCGTGCTCGACCAGCCGGCCTACCAGAACGCCAAGATCATCGTCGCCGGCCCGAATTTCGGCTGCGGCTCGAGCCGCGAGCACGCGCCGTGGGCGCTGCTCGATTTCGGCATCCGCTGCGTCATCTCCGAGGATTTCGCCGACATCTTCTACAACAACTGCTTCAAGAACGGCATCCTGCCGATCAAGGTCTCCAAGGAGATCATCGCCAAGCTGATGGACGATGCGAGCCGCGGCTCCAACGCGATCATCGAGATCGACCTCGAGAAGCAGGAGATCAGGGGTCCCGACGGCGGCACGGTGCATTTCGAGATCGACGCCTTCCGCAAACACTGCCTGCTGAACGGGCTCGACGATATCGGGCTCACCATGGAGAAGAAGTCGGAGATCGACGACTTCGAGGCGCGCCAGAAGGAAGCGCAGCCCTGGCTGCACGCGGCGACCTGACATCCGGCACCCGAGAGAACAAGACAATGGCGTCAAATCGTAATCTGCTGGTGCTGCCCGGCGACGGCATCGGCCCCGAGGTTATGAACGAGGTGCGCAAGATCATCGCCTGGATGGGCAGGAAGCGCGCTGTCGGGTTCGACATCCAGGAGGACGTCGTGGGTGGCGCCGCCCTCGACAAGCACGGCGTGCCGCTGGCCGACGCGACCATGAAGACCGCGCTCGAGGCCGACGCCGTTCTGTTCGGCTCGGTCGGCGGCCCGAAGTGGGACAATGTCGAGTTCAACAAGAAGCCGGAACGCGGCCTGCTGCGCCTGCGCAAGGAAATGGACCTGTTCGCCAACCTGCGGCCGGCCAAGGTGTTCGACGCGCTGATCGATGCGAGCTCGCTCAAGCCCGAGATCGTCAAGGGTCTCGACATCATGATCATCCGCGAGCTGACCGGTGGCGTCTATTTCGGCGAGCCGCGCGGCGTCTCGACGCTGCCCAACGGCGAGCGCGAGGCGGTCGACACGCAGCGCTACAAGACCAGCGAGATCCGCCGCGTCTGCGCTGTCGCCTTCGAGCTGGCGCGCAAGCGGCGCAACAAGGTTTGCTCCTCCGAGAAGGCCAATGTCATGCATACCGGCGTGCTGTGGCGCGACGAGGCGACGAAGCTGCACAAGGAGCAATATGCCGACGTCGAGCTCCAGCACATGTACGCCGATGCGCTGGCCATGCAGCTGCTGCGCTCGCCCGGCCAGTTCGACGTCATCGTCACCGACAACCTGTTCGGCGACATCCTGTCGGACGAGGCGTCGATGCTGACCGGCTCGCTCGGCATGCTGCCGTCGGCCTCGCTCGGCGCGCCCGACGCGACCGGCCGGCGCAAGGCGCTCTATGAGCCGATCCACGGCAGCGCCCCCGACATCGCTGGCAAGGGCCTCGCCAATCCGCTGGCCGAGACGCTCTCCTACGCCATGATGCTGCGCTACTCCTTCGACCTCGGCAACGAAGCCGACCTGGTGGAGAAGGCGGTCGAGAACGTGCTCGCCACGGGCTACCGCACCGCCGACCTGCTGGGCGGCGGCAAGCAGGACGGCGTGAAGAAGGTCGGCACCCAGGAAATGGGCGACGCCATCGTCAAGGAGCTCGACCGGCTGGCGTGAGATCTCCTCCCCAGCTTCGCTGGGGAGACACCCAGCACGCCAGCGCGCATCACGATGCCTCCGCCTGCTTGCGCGAAGCCGAAGCGGCCTCGCTTCGGTGGAGGGCTCATGACTCATGCGGACCGCGGGCGTCCTCATGATCATGAGCGGGCGGGACGCCCGCGGTCCGGAAGACGACGCGCGGCTCGCGCTATCTCACCAGCGAGCCCAGCACGCCGCGCAGGATCGAGCCGCCGTTCTTCAGCACCGCCTTGGTCGCCTCGCGAACGAGGACGTTCGTCACCGTGCGCGTCGCCGTCTTGGCGATCGTCGTGCCAATCGAATCGGTGCGCCGTGCCGGCGTCCTGGAGGTCGCGGGCGGCGGAGCGGCCGGGTCACGCCCAGCGTCGCGCAGCCGGGGGCGCGGTCGCGGGCGTGCCGGTTCCGGCGGCTCGGCCGGCTCGGTTTGCGGGATGCGCGTGCGTCCCCATGGCCCGGGGGAG
>NZ_JBFWZI010000132.1:0-16059 GCF_050185545.1 Reyranella sp.
GACGTGCTGAAAGTGTTCGGCGCCATCCGTGGCCCGTTCAGCATCATGCTGCACAGCCCGGAGATGACGAAGCGCCTGTTGCCGCTCGTGCCCTTCTTCCGCGACGAAAGCATCGTCGAAGGCAGGCTGCGCTCCGTCGGCATCCTCGCCGCCGTGCGGGAGCGCGAAGCCGCGTACGTGTGGGCGGCGCAGGTGGCGGCCGCGCGCCGCAACGGCGTGCGTGAAGAGGCGATCGATCTGCTGCGCGCAAGGGCGGACACGGCGAAGTTTCCGGCCGAGGAGGCTGCAATCGTGATGTACGTCCGTCAGCTCATGCGCACGAATCGCGCCGAACAGGCCGCGTTCGATGCTCTCCACAACAAGTACGGCACGAAGTGGCTCGTCGAGCTGACCACCGGCGTGCACTACTTCGCGATGCTGTGCGGCGTGGTCAACGCGTTCGAGTTGCCGGGCCCGCCCGACGGTGACAAGCTGCCGGCATAGCGCCACAGCTTCAGAAACGGTTTCAGGTTGCAGCAATCGCGTTGTCGCTTCGCGCTGAATGCTTGGCCTATCCCCACTCATCTCACCGCGGCACGACGGCCAAGACCTTGTCCTTCTGGAAGTCGAGCTTTCGCACCACGACGTCGGGGCGCGGTGCCTCGAAGCGCAGCCTGATCACCCACTCGCCCGTCATCTCGAGCACGAGGCGACCCTGGTAGCTGCCGGCCTGGCCGGGCACCGGCTGCGCCTTCACCGGGGCGACGTTGTGGGTCATGAGCATCGATGGCATGTCGGCCGAGAGCGTGACCGTGACGCCGTTGATCGGCTGGCCCGCGGAATCAGCGACGCTCACCGTGCAGAGATAGGTGAGCGCGATGTCCGTCGGCTGGCAGGCGAGCTCGACGCGTGGCCGCGATGCCTGCTGCGCCGCCGCCGTGGCGGCGAGAGCAGCGAGAAGAGCGCTCGCGATCAGGTGCCTCATGGCCGTTTCTCCTCCGGGGCTCGCATCCCGCGCGGCGCGCCGCCCAGCCAGGCCTGCGCCAGGCCGGGATCGTCGAGCAGGGATCGCGGCGTGCCGCGGGCGACGATGCGGCCGGCGCTCATGATCAGCGCCCGGTCGGCGACGTCCAGCACCAGCGCGGCATTCTGCTCGATCAGCAGGATCGCCGCACCCGTCTCGCGCAAGCCGGCGATGACGGCAAGCGTCTCGCGGGCGGCGCGCGGCCCCAGCCCGAGCGTCGGCTCGTCGATCAGCAGCAGCATCGGCCGGGCCATCAGGGCGCGCGCGACGACCAGCCACTGGCGCTCGCCGCCGCTCAACAGCGCCGCCGGCTGGTCGAGGCGGGCCGCCAGGGTCGGGAACGACGGCAGCACCTCCGCCAGTCGCTCCAGTGCCTGCGCCATCGATCCCAGCACATGGGCGCCCGACAGGAGATTGTCGCGCACGGTGAGGGTCAGTGCGAGCGGCCGGCCTTCGGGCAGGTGCGTGAGGCCGCGCGCGGCGATCTCCGGCGCATCGAGACGGGTGATGTCGGCGCCGGCGAAACGGATCATGCCCTGCACGGGCCGATGCGTGCCGGCGATCGCACGGGCGAGCGAGCTCTTGCCGGCGCCGTTCGGGCCCACCAGAGCTACCAGCTCGCGGGCGGCGACGCCGAGCGAGACGCCTTGCACGGCGATCGTGGCGCCGTGCCGCACCGTCACGTCCTGCAGGTCAAGCATGGCGCGCCGCAGGAAGGATGGCGCGGCGCAGACGTCTGGCCCTGCGGCGCAGGCGCCCGACGGCGGCTTCGTCGAGCAGGCCGCGCGGTCGCCAGATCAGCAGCAGCGCGACCAGGCCGCCGAACACCACCATGCGCCAGCCCTGGAACAGGCGACTCGATTCGAGGATGCCGATGTCGATCAGCACGCCGATCAGCGGCCCGAGCGCGGTGCCGAGGCCGCCAATCAGGCTGTAGGCCAGCGCGTGCACGCCCAGCATGACGTCGAACAGCCTGGGCTCGATGTAGGTGTTGAGATGGGCGTAGAGCCCGCCGCCCAGGCCGGCGATGGCGCCGGCCGCCGTCGCGACCGACACGCGCAGGCGCGTCACGTCGGTGCCGAGCAGGGTCGCCAGCACCGGGTCTTCGCCCGTCCCGCGCAGGGCGAGTCCAGAGCGGGTGCGATCCAGAAGCATCAGCGCCAGCAGCGTCGCCCCGAGCAGCGTCCAGATCAGGATCATGAAGGAGAGCGGATGCCATCCGTCCTCGAAGGCGCGCCGGATGCCGTTGAAGCCGTTGGGCCCGTCGGGCCCCAGGAGCTCGCCACCGATCGTGCGCTGATAGCGCCACAGATCCAAAGCAACGCGCACGAACTCGGCGAAGGCCAGCGTGGCGATGGCGAAGTAGACTCCGCCCAGCCGGCGCGTCAGCAGGCCGATCAGGCCGCCGCCCAGCCCGCCCATCAGCGCGCCGAATCCCAGCCCGACGCCAAGCGGCCAACCCCACAGTGCAGTGGCGATCCCCGCGGCATAGGCGCCAATGCCGAAATAGGCCTGCTGGCCGAACGAGATCGAGCCCGAGATCAGCAGCAGGTAGGCCGATAGCGCCACGAACGAGATCATGCCGACGTTGCTCAGGAGGCCGATCTGGAAATCGCTCATGACGGCGGTGCCCGGCCGCTACAGGCGCTCGCGCGCGGCTAGGTCGAGCTCGACCTCGGCCCGCCCGTACAGGCCGCCGGGCCGCACCACCAGCACCAGGAAGAGCAGCCCGTAGGCGAGAAGCTCGCGCACCTGCGGACCATACAGCGCCTGGCCGCAGGCCTCGACCAGTCCCAGCAGCAGGCCGCCCACGATGGCACCGCGGACCGAGCCCAGGCCGCCCAGCATCATGGCGATCAGCCCCTTGAGGGTCGACCACATGCCGAACATCGGCGTCACCTGCTGGTCGGCCGCCAGCACCAGCCAGGCGCCGATGCCACCCACCGCCGACGCCAGCAGGAAGGCGAGCAGGGCCGTGCGATGGGCGTCGATGCCGACCGCCTGGGCGGCCGCCTCGCTGTCGCTCAGCGTCCGGAGCGCCAGGCCGAAGCGCGAGCGTGCCAGCATTCGGTGCAGGAGAAGGGCCGCGCATGCTGCGACCGCAAAGGTCAGCACGTGCTCGGGGCGAACGGTGAGGCCGGCAATGTCGATCGGCACGAGGTCGAACGGCACGGGGTAGGGGTTGGTGTGCAGCGGCAGCAGCAGCGTCGCCAGCGCCTCGAGCTGCATCCAGACGGCAAAGCTCGACACCATCGCCGCCACGCGCGAACGCTCGCGCAGCGGCGCGAAGCACAGGCGCTCGACGTAGAGGCCGGCCAGCGTCGCACCGGCCACCGTGACGACGGCCGCCAGCACGGCGAGCACGCCGCCCGGCAGCACGCCACCCGCCCTGGCGGCCAGCAGCGCGCCCAGGTACCCGCCGACCATCAAGGTGGCGCCGTAGCTCAGGTTGAGGCGACGCATGACGCCGAACATCAGGGTGAAGCCGACGCCCAGCAGCGCGTACGACGCACCCGCCGACAGGCCGTCGATCAGGGTCTGGAGGACATCGATGAGCATGGGCGACCCCCTGCTGGGAGCGCGCCACTCCGATGGCGCTCTTCTTGCCGATCACACATTCTTCGAACGCCATCGGAGTGGCGCGCTCCCAGCGAATGACGCCGTCTTCCATCAAAGTTGGCGCCCATAAGCACGCCTCTGCCACTCACTACGACGTCTTCGCGCTGCCGAGATAGGCGCGGCGGATGACGTCGTCTTCCGCCATCGCGCCGGGGGTGCCGGAGAAGGTCACCTTGCCCTGCTCCATCAGGAAGAACTTGTGCGCGACCTGCAGCGCCATGTGCGCGTTCTGCTCGACCATGAAGATGGTGATGCCGTCGCGGTTCAGCTCCTCGACGATGCGGAAGATCTGCTCGACGACCAGCGGCGCCAGTCCCATCGACGGCTCGTCCATCATCAGGAGCCGCGGCCGGCTCATCAGCGCCCGCGCCACGGCCAGCATCTGCTGCTCGCCACCCGACAGGGTCCCGGCCTGCTGGTTGCGCCGCTCCTTCAGGACCGGGAACCGTTCGAGCAGCCTGGCGACGTCGTCGGCGATGGCGGCGTGGTCGCGGCGCAGGTAGGCGCCGGCGGCCAGGTTCTCGGCCACCGACATGTGCGGGAACACCAGGCGGTTCTCGGGCACCAGCGCGATGCCGCGGCTGACCACGCGGTCGGCGGTCTCGCCTACCAGCTCCGCGCCGTCGAGGCGCACCGAGCCGCGGCGCGGCCGCAGGATGCCGGCGATGGTGTACATCAAGGTCGTCTTGCCGGCGCCGTTGGGGCCGAGCAGGCAGGTGATGCGGCCGGGCTCGACCGACAGCGAGACGCCCTTCAGCGCTTCGATCTTGCCGTAGGCGGTGACGAGATCGGCGACCTCGAGCATCAGTGCGACGTCCCGAGATAGGCTTCGCGCACCGCCGGGTCGGCCTGCACCTCGGCCGGCGTGCCCTCGGCGATCTTGCGGCCGAAATTGAGCACGCACACGCGATCGGTGACCGCCATCACCAGCTCCATGTGATGCTCGATAAGCAGGATGGTGTAGCCCTGCTGCTGCAGGGCGCGGATGCGCTCGTCGAGCTGGGCGATCTCCTCGGCGTTCATGCCGGCGGCCGGCTCGTCGAGTAGCAGCAGCTTGGGCTTGGCAGCGAGCGCGCGGGCGAGCTCGAGGCGGCGCTGCTCGCCGAACGCCAGGCTGCCGGCCAGGTCTTCGGCGCGATGGGCGAGGCCGGAGAACTCCAGCGCCTCGGCGATGCGGTGCCGCGCGTTGCCGCGGCCGCCGACCCAGCGCCTGAGGAAGCCCGCCTCGGCGCGATGCGCCGGCGCATTCTCGGCCATCCACAGATTCTCCCAGACCGTCAGGTTGGCGAACAGGCGGATGTTCTGGAACGTGCGCGCCAGCCCGAGCGACAGGCGCTGGTGGGTCGGTACGGCGGCGATGTCGGTGCCCTCGAACAGGATCTGGCCACCGGTCGGCTGGTAGAGGCCGCAGACCAGATTGACGGTCGTGCTCTTGCCCGAGCCGTTGGGGCCGATCAGGCCGAACACCTCGCCGGGACGGATCGAGAATTCGATGCCGTCGACGGCGCGCACGCCGCCGAAATACTTGGAGAGGTCGCGCACCTCAAGCACGGCGCCTCTCCTGTCCCATCTGTTCACGGCCGAGCGGCTCGCGACCGAGCTGGTCCCGACCGAAGAGGCGTGCCAGGCGCTGTGCCGTCGCAGCGTCGATCAGGCCGTTGGGGCGCAAGTTCATGGCCAGCACGATCAGGGCGCCGAACAGGAGGTTGCGCCAGTCGCCCAGGAAGCGCAGGCCCTCGACCAGGAAGCCCTGCACGAAGATCACCGCGACGATGGTGCCGAAGACGCTGCGCAGGCCGCCCAGGATCGGATAGGCGATGGCGAAGGTCGCCAGCAGCACGTTGAAGTTCAGATGCTCGATGTGGGTGGTGTAGTGGGCGTAGATCGAGCCGCCCAGACCGGCGATGAAGCCGCCGATGGTCATCGCCGTGACCTTCACCGCCGTGAGGTTGATGCCGACGCTCTGCGCCGCCACCTCGTCCTCGCCCACCGCCCGCAGCACGGCGCCGAAGCGGCTACGGTCGTTCCACCACAGCGCGGCCGCCACGATCGCCACCACCAGCCACACGAACAGCATGACGTCGAGGCTGGTCCAGCCGTTCTCGTTGAACCAGCGGATCTGGCGGAAGCCCTCGCCGCCCAGCGGGCCGATCTTCACGCCGCCCTTGGCGATCTGGTAGTCGAAGTTGAAGAAGAACAGGCGCACCGCTTCGCCGAAGGCCAGCGTGGCGATCACCAGCATGAGGCCGCGCACGCGCAGCGCCGGGAAGCCGACGACGCAGGCCATCAGCGCCGCGGCGAGGCCGGCCGCCAGCATCGCCGGCACGATATGCCAGCCGGCCAGCACCGTCAGCATGGCCGCGACGTAAGCGCCTATCGCGAAGAAGCCGGCCTGGGCGAGCGACACCTGGCCGGTCTGCAGCACGATGTACGCCGAGAAGCCGAGCAGGGTGTGGAAGCCGATGATCTGGGCGAGGCTGTAGTAGAAATCCACCGTCGGCTCCTCAGTCGCGGCCGTGACCGCCCGAGAACAAGCCGCCCGGCCGCACGACGAGAAAGACGAACAGCAGCAGCATCACGTAGATGTCGCGCTCGGTGACGTTGCGCAGGGCCTGGAAGAGGTTCTCCGCGGCGCCGACCATCAGGCCGGCGACGATGGCGCCGGGGATGCTGCCCAGCCCGCCGATCACGGTGACGATCAGGCCCTTGACCGTAATCGGCCCCGCGATCAGCGGTGACAGCATGCCGACCGAGGCGCCGATCATGGCGCCGGCGACGCCGCCCAGCAGACCCGCGATCACGAAGGTGAGCCCGTTCACCGCCTGCAGGCGCATGCCGCAAAGCTGCGCGGCCACCGGCTGCTGGGCCACCGCACGCGTCGCCATGCCGAGCCGCGTGCGATAGAGCAGCACCATCAGCACCCCCATCGCCACGACGCATACCAGGAAGACGCCCATCAGGTCGGCGCGCAAGATGAAGTCGCCGATCTCGACCGGGTCGCCGTCATAGATCGCCGGATAGTTCTGCGGCATGCCGGCGGTCGAGTGGACGATGATCTCGTCGAGCAGCAGCAGCATGCCCACCGTCGACATCAGGGTGGCGAGCGGCGAAGCAAGCGGGATGAAGCGGAAGCAGGTGAGGTAGATCAGCCAGCCGATCACGCCCGACGCCATGATAGACAGCGGGAACACCGTCCATAGCGGCAGGGCGAGCAGCTGCGGCCCGATCAGCCCGCAATAGGCGCCGGCCAGCGAGCCCGCCGCGTAGCTCATGTTGATCTTCTGCATCACGCCGAAGACCAGCGTGAAGCCGATGCCGATCAGCGAGTAGGTGGTGCCGAACAGGAGGCCATCGATGATCGCCTGCAGATAGTCGACGAAGCCCATGGGCCTCCGGGGACCGAGAGTATGCTCAAGTGTCTTCCGGACCGCGGGCGTGCCGCCCGCTCATGAATACGAGCGGGCGGGACGCCCGCGGTCCAAAAAGACCGACCTCAGTTGGTCACCGGGTTGTGCAGCACCAGCCACTTGCCGTCCTTGGCATGGACGTAGAGGTAGGGCTTCACCGCCTCGCGATCGTCGGTGCGCTTGGTCTTGCCGAGCAGGCCGTCAGTCTCCTTCAGCGCGGCCAGACCCTTGCGGATCTTCTCGCGGTCGGCCTGGACGGTGTCGGGCTTGGCCATCACGCCCTGCTGCTCGATTACCTTCTTCAGGATGAACATATTCTCGTAGGTCGCGGCCGAGTGCAGGTCGAGGGAGCCGTTGAACTTGGCGGCCTGCGCCGCTGCGGCCTCGGCCGTCGGCGTCACCGGCGCGAAGCTCGTCGGGATGACGATGCCCTCGGCCTCGCGGGAGCAGCCCTGCAGGGTTTCGAGGCTCGACGAGCTGGTGAGCCCGATCAGCATCTTCACTTTCACGCCTTGCCGGCGCATCTCCTTGAGCACGCCGCAGGTGGTGAAGGGATGGGCGGCGATGGCCAGGATGTCGGGCGCCGCGGCCTTGATCTCGCGCACCTGTTGGGAGAAGTTGGTGTCTTCCAGGAGCCACTTGGCCTCGCCTTTAACCGTGATGCCGGCCTTCGGAGCGGCCTCCTTCATCACCGCGTACCAGGTGGCGCGGCTGTGGGCGAAGTTCTCCTCGACGCCGGCGAACACCGTCTTGAGCTCAGGCCGGGTCTTCTTCACCCAGCTGAACAGCGAGGTGTACATCTCGAGCTCGCTGGGCGTGTTGCGGAACGCCCATTCCGAGATCTTGGCCAAGCCGCCCTTGATGGCGACGTCGGTGAAGATCGGGAACTGCAAACCGGAGTCGGAGGCGTCGCCCGCCTTCTTCTGCAGCACGCCGAACAGTGGCTCGGCGACGTTCGAGCAGGTCGGGCCGATGGCGACCAGCGTCGGCCCGCTGGCGATGCGGCGCACGACCGAGATGCCTTCCTCGGCGGTGCAGCGGTCGTCGAGGAACTCGACCTCGATCTTGCCCATGGTGCCGTCACCCAGCTTGACGCCGCCCTGGCTGTTGATCAGGTCGGCGGCGGCCTTCATGGCCGCCTCGCTGTTGATGCCGAACGAGCGCACGACGCCGGATTTGGCGCCGAACCCTTTGATGACGACGGTACGATCCTGGGCGGCGGCCGGACCGGTGAAGGCGATGCTCGCCACACCGACGAGCGCCGAACTCAGCAGCAACGCGATCTTGCGCATGGCGTTTTCCTTTCCTCCCTGGAGGGGTCGTGGACCCGGACGGCCGATTTTCTTGGCTCGTTGAACGGAATCCGGCGCTATCGCCGGGCGCATGTCAATCAAAAGTCGCAGGGACAGGAGGCTCAGCCTTCCGAGCGCGCGGAGCGAGCTTGTGGCTTGACATCAGATGTTACAATCCATAGCATCAAACATCATGCGAACGACGCTCGATATCGACGACCCGATCCTGAGAGAGATCAGGGCTCTTCATGAGCGGGAAGCCCGACCGATGGGGGCGATCGTCTCCGAGCTGCTTGCGGAAGCGCTTGCGCGGCGCCAGGCAGCGCGTCCTCGGCCGTCTTTCCGCTGGACCTCTCGCGACATGAAGCCTCTCGTCGATCTCTCCGACAAGGAGGCCGTTTACGCGGCCCTCGATCAGGACCGGCGGTGAGCTATTCGCTCGACGTGAACGTGCTCCTCTACGCGTCGGACCGGTCGAGCGACCGTCATGTGCGCGCCCGCCGCTTCGTGGAATCCTGCGCCGCCGGCCCGGAGATACTCTGCCTCGCCTGGCCGACGCTGATGTCCTATCTCCGCATTGCCACGCATCCACGCATATTCTCTGCGCCGCTGACGCCGGACGAAGCGCTCGGCAATGTCTCGGCGCTCATCGGGCTGCCTCACGTGCGCGCCGTGTCCGAGGTGGACGGCTTTCTCGACGCGTACAAGCACGTGGCGGGCGAGACGCCGGTGCGCGGGAATCTTGTTCCGGACGCACACCTCGCGGCGATCCTGTTCCAGCACGGCGTTCGGACTCTGTACACGAACGACCGTGATTTCCGGAAGTTTCAATCGCTCGACGTACGAGATCCGTTCTCCTGAGGTCTTCCCTGTCGGGACGACAGGCTTCAGCCGAATTGTCGCCTCAGGATTGCCAACGCCTGGGGCGAGGGAGAACGTAGTAGTGACAAGGTCGTTACGTGTACTAGGCTTGGTCCGCAAGGATGAGGTCATGCAGCGGAAATCACCAGCCCAGCGGCGCGAAACGCTCAACATTCGTATCAAAGTGGAGGAGCGTGGGCTCATCGATCGAGCGGCGCGCGCGCGGGCAGAATCGCACGGATTTCATCCTGGAGGCGGCGCGGCGCGCCGCCGAAGATGCGCTGCTCGACCGTGCAATGATCGCGGTGAGCCCCGAGGCCTACAGGGATTTCATCAAGCGTCTCGACGCCAGGCCGAGGCCCAACGCCCGGCTGCGCAGGACGATGAAGACAAAGGCTCCCTGGGAGTAGGGCATGACACTCTCGGCGCCGGAACTGTTGGCCGACTACCACCAGATGGCCGGGTTCAGTTGCGGCGTTCCCTCTCTCGACGAATGGCTCAAACGACGGGCGCGGGGAAACCAGGCGAATGGTGGGTCTCGAAGCTGCGTCGTCTGCGAAGGCAACGAGGCGGTCGCTTACTACGCGCTGGCGGCTGGCAGCGTCGACGTTGCGGACGCGCCGGGACGCTTCCGGCGCAACATGCCTGATCCAGTTCCAGTCGTGCTCTTGGGCCGCGCGGGGAGCACGGGCTCGGGGGGATCGCTCATGGGACCTGTTCCTGCTGGCAGCTTTTTGACAGGTCGACGGCCCGGCGTATCTTCGTCGCGTGACCGAACGACAGCTCGATCTTTTCTCGGACGTCGACGTGCAGACGGAGACGCGCGCCTCGCTGGGCACGCGGCCAGCCGTCGTCGCCGCCGACATGGACGACGCGGCATTGATTGCCGCGATCCCGGCGGCGAGCCTCGCCGACAGCGCCGCGCTCGCTGCCGAGGCCGCGCGTCGCCGGCTCGCTGGGGCGGTGCCCGCCTTGGCGGCGCTTTGCCGGCACTTCACCGGCTTTGGTGCCGAACGTCCCGTGCGCGAACAGGAGGCTGCCCTTCGCGCCCTTGCGGCGATCGGCGGCCCTGATGCGGCACAGGCCGTGTCGGCAATGATCGGCCGCGCGGTGGTGCAGGGCCCTACACTGGTCGTCGCGGCTGCCGCGGCCGCTCAGGTGAAGGCGACCCTTTCGGCCGAGATCCTGGGATCGCTGCTGCGGCACGCCGATCCCGACGTTCGGGTCGCCGCCTGCCGCTGTGCCCGCCCGTTTCCGGACGTCATGGCCATCCTGGTCGGCCTGCTCGGCGATCACGACCGTACGGTCGCGAGCGCGGCGGCCTGCGCGCTCGGACGATTCGGACGCAGCGAAGCACGCCCGGCCCTCAAGAAACTGCTGAGCGAGCAGCCCTCACGGGAGGTCGTCGAGGCTGTGGCCGCGGTCGCCGACGAGGAGTGCATGGTCCTGCTCGGCCGGCTCGCCCGCAACAGGCCGGCCTTTGCCACGGCAGCGCTCGATGCCCTCGAGAACATCGACCATCCTCGCGCCAGCACGATTGCAGCAGCGGTTCGCCGCGACATGGGGACTTCAGCCGGAGCGGGTTAACTGGTTCCGGCGTCGCACTCCTCTACATCACGTTCTGTGCCTGCTGGCAGGTTGCGTTCATGTCGTATGCGACGCTCGGAGCGCTCATGCGTGGATACGCTCGGAATTCACCGGCAACACGATGGTTGCATCTGCTGAGTGCGACGATCTGCTTCGCGGCAGCCGGCAGCTGGGAGCGAGGCGATAACAGTTTACAAGCCTGATGCACCCCTCTCCGATGCGCACGGGTTCAAGACGCTCGACACCCCAAAAGGGGGCTTGGACGCACTGACTTGTCGGATTTGAGCGTGGCACTTCCGAGGGGATTCGAACCCACGTCTCAGCCTTGAGAGGGCTGCCTCCCGGGCCTCGACGCTGAGCCGGCGGGGCGAATGGAATGTTGGATATTTCGTTGCCGGTCCTATTCGCGCTGCGGAGTCGTCCCCAGCGGCGCCAGCACGGGCTTCTGCTGCGACCGCCGCTCCGCCGCCGTGTGGACGTCCTCTGTCACCACGCGCACGCGGCTGTTGTAGGCGTGGCGGATGTGCGCGCGCGCGGCTTCCTCGGCGCGGTGCGGGTCGCGGGCCAGGATCGCCTCGACGATCTCGGTGTGCTCGTGGTCGGCCTCGGTGATGCGGTCGGGGGCGTGATAGGTGGTGCGGCCCAGGAGCGGCACAAAGTTCAGCAACGCCCGCAGGCTCTTCAGCAGGAAGCGGTTGTGGGCGGCGCGGTAGATCTGCTCGTGGAAGGCCTGGTTCTCGCGTGCGTGCGCCCGCGGATCGGCGGGCAGGGCGCGCATGGCCTCGAGCATCGCCAACAGAATGCGCCGCTCGGTGGGGTCGGCGTGCTCGGCGGCCAGCGCCGCCGCGGCGCCTTCCAGCCGCTCGCGCGTGGCGTAGAACTCGCTGATGGCGCGGAGGTCGTAGAGCGATACCTGGAGCCCGCCGGTAGGACCGGGTTCGAGCAGTCCTTCGGCCAGCAGGCGGTGCATTGCCTCGCGCACCGGCGTGCGGCTGACCCGCAGCCACGCCGAGACCTCCGTTTCCATCACCCGCTGGCCGGGCTGCAGCGCGCCGTCGCGGATCGCGTCGTATAGCCGATCGTAGGCCCAGTCGCTGCGGCCGCGCGTGCCGGGCCTTCCGTCCTCTGGATCGTTGCCGAGGGCATCGAACGTCATTGAGGCAAGCGTACGCCTCTCTCGCAAGTGCTTCAACATAAAAGATAATACGCATGTATACATGTGTACATTGACGCATGCTGCCTCTTTGTTGCATCCTGCCGGACAGAGAGAGCGCGCATGAGAAGGAGGGAAACCCGATGGCGAGCGCCACCGAATACGATGTCATTGTCGTCGGCGCGGGGAATGCCGCGCTGTGCGCCGCCCTGTCGGCGCGCGAGCAGGGCAGCCGGGTGCTGGTGCTGGAGAAGGCCAGCGAGGAGGAGCGCGGCGGCAACTCGACCTTCACCGCCGGCGGCTTCCGCTTCGTTCATGACGGGCTCGAGGATCTGCGCGGCGACGTGCTGAGCGATCTGTCGGACGCCGAGGCGCGGCAGATCTACATCCCGCCGCTGCCGGCCGACCTCTACATGCACGACCTGATGAAGGTGACCGAAGGCCTCACGCAGGAGGAGTTGGCCAGCCTGCTGATCGGCCGCTCGCGCGAGACTGTCGTGTGGATGAAGAGCAAGGGCGTGCGCTTCATCCCGATGTTCGGCCGCCAGTCCTACAAGGTGAACGGCATCCATCACTTCTATGGCGGCGTGAACATCGAGGCGGTCGGCGGCGGCTGGGGCCTGGTCGATTTCCTGGTCAAGGCGGCCGAGCGCGCCGGCATCGAGATCCGCTACCGCACCGGCCTGCGCAAGCTCCTGCAGGAGAAGAGCGGTGCCGTGTCCGGCGTGCTGGCCTTCGGGCCCGACGGCTACGAGGAGATCCACGCCCGCGCCGTCGTGCTGGCCTGCGGCGGCTTCGAGGCCAATCCCGAGATGCGCACGCGCTATCTCGGCCCGGGCTGGGAGCTCTGCCGCGTGCGCGGCACCAAGCACAATACCGGAGACGGTATCCGCGCCGCGCTCGAAATCGGCGCCCAGGCCTATGGCGGCTGGTCGACGTGCCATGCCGTGCAATGGGACATCAGCGCGCCGCCGTTCGGCGATCGCGTCGTGCTCGACAACTTCCAGAAGCATTCCTATCCGCTGGGCATCGTCGTCAACATGGCGGGCGAGCGCTTCGTCGACGAGGGCGCCGACTTCCGCAACCACACCTATGCCAAGTACGGCCGCGAGGTGATGAAGCAGCCGCAGCGCGCCGCCGTGCAGATCTTCGACAGCAAGACCATCGGCATGGTGCGCGACGAGTACCGCATCAAGCAGGTGACCAAGGCCGAGGCCAACACGCTCGAGGAGCTTGCGCAGGCGCTCGACATCGACGTCGCGGGCTTCGTGCGCACCGTGGCCGGGTACAATGCCGCCTGCCAGCCCGGCGACTACAATCCGGCCATCCTCGACGGCAAGCACACCGCCGGCATTACGCCGCCGAAGTCGAACTGGGCGCTGCCGATCGACGAGCCGCCGTACTACGGCTTCGTCGTGACCTGCGGCATCACCTTCACCTTTGGCGGCCTGCGCATCACGCCCTCCGGCGAGGTCCTCGACACCACCGACGCCGTCATCCCCGGCCTCTATGCCGCCGGCGAGCTGGTGGGCGGCATCTTCTATCAGAACTACCTCGGCGGGGCGGGCCTCATGTCGGGCTCGGTGTTCGGCCGCCTCTCGGGGCGCTCGGCCGGCCAGCATGCGCAGCGGCCGGCGCGCGCGGCGGCGGAGTAGCGCCATGCCCCAGCTTGCCGGCAAGGCCTATGTCATCACCGGCGGGGCGAGCCTGATCGGTTCGCACCTCGCCGACGCGCTGCTCGCGGCGGGCGCCGCCGAAGTGCGGCTGCTCGACAATTTTTCTCTCGGCACCCCCGATACCATCGCCCACCTGCAGGCCGAGCCGCGCGTAAAACTGGTGCGCGGCGACGTGCTGCGGCTGAACGAGGTGCTCGACGCCAGCCAAGGCGCCGACGGCGTCTTCGCCCTGGCGGGTTTCCTCACCATTCCCATGCTGCAGAACCCGGCGCTCGGCGTGCAGGTGAACACCGTGGGCCTGCTGAACACGCTGGAGGCGGCGCGCTTCGCCGGCGTGCGGCGGGTCGTGTTCTCCTCCTCGGTCGCGGCCTACGGCAACGCCGAAGCGCCCGTCCTGGAGGAGGATGCCGCGACGGTGACGGCGACGCTGTCGCCGGTCAGCGCGGTCTACGGCGTCAGCAAGCTGTTCGGCGAATCGCTCTGCCGGCTCTACGCCCAGAAATACGGGCTCGAGTTCAACGCGCTGCGCTTCGCCTCGGTCTACGGCGAGCGCCAGCATGCCCGTGCCGTCAACGCCAACTTCATCGCCGACACCTGGCAGCGCGTGCGCCGCGGCGAGGCGCCGATCGTCATGGGCGACGGCAAGGAAGTGCACGACTACATCTACGTCACCGACATCGCCGACGGTTGCGTCGCCGCCATGACGAGCGACAAGCACGGGCTGGTGATAAACCTTGCCACGGCCGTCGACTCGACCCTGACCGACGTGGTGCAGGCCGTGCTGAAGGTCTGCGGCTCGACCCTGGCGCCCGAGTATCGCCCCGACACGCGCGCGGTGCGTTCCGCCGGCGGCACGCATCTCGGCTTCAGCCGCCAGCGCGCCGAGTCCGCGATCGGTTGGGTGCCACGCGTGTCGCTGGAAGAGGGCATCCGCCGCTACGGCCGCTGGCTGGAGCAGCAGACGCCATGAACGGCTGGGAAGATTCTTCCGGACCGCGGGCGTCTCGCCCGCTCTTCTCATGAGCGGGCGAGATGCCCGCGGTCCGGAAGGGGAGCTCCCGGCCATGACCCAGTCGCCTGCCCGCACTATCGCCCGGTTCACCGCGGCGCTTCGCTACGACGACATCCCCGCCGCCGTGCGCGAGCGCGCGCGGGTGCAGATCCTCGACGGGCTCGGCGTCGGCTTCGCGGCCAACGCCTATCCATTTGCCGACAAGGCCATAGGCGGCGTGGCGGCGCTGGGCGGCGAGGGCGGCTGCACCGTGGTCGGCCGCCGCGAGCGCCTGCCGGTGCGCGACGCCGCGCTCGCCAATGGCATCCTGATCCACGGCCTCGATTTCGACGACACGCATCTCGAGAGCATCGTGCATGCCACGGCGGCGTGCCTGCCGTGTGCACTGTCGCTTGCCGAATTGCTCGACGTTCACGGCCGCGACCTGCTCACCGCCTACGTCGCCGGCATGGAGGTGGCGATCCGGCTCGGCGCCGCGGTGAAGGGCGGCTTTCATCATGCCGGCTTCCACGCCACCGGCATCGTCTCGCATTTCAGCGCCGCCATCGTCGCCGGCAAGCTCCTTGGCCTCACCGAGGACCAGCTCGTCTCGGCGCAGGGCATCGCCGCCAGCTCGGCGTCGGGCGTGCAGGTGTTCCTGGAGGAGGGCGCCTGGACCAAGCGCTTTCACCCGGGCTGGGGTGCGGTGGGCGGTATCACCGCAGCGTACCTCGCGCGCGCAGGCTTCGTCGGTCCGAGCCGGCCCTACGAAGGCAAGTTCGGGCTGTTCCAGACCCATCTGCACGCCGAGGCCGCGACCGCCGACGTTGCTCGGCTCGGCGCCGGGCTCGCCAGCCGATGGGAGCTCGCGGAGACCGCGATAAAGCCCTATCCGGTCTGCCACTTCATTCATGGTGCTGCCGATGCCGCGCTGGCCCTGCGCGCGGAAATTCCTTCGGTCGAGGCCATCGCCGGGGTGCGCGTCCTGCTGCCCGAACCGACGCTGCCGATCGTGGCCGAGCCGGCGGCGGACAAGCGGCACCCGCGGACCGACTACGCCGCCAAGTTCAGCGCACCCTTCGTGATCGGCACCTGCCTCGTCCACGGCCGCTTCGGTCTCGCCGAGCTCAGGCCCGAGGCGCTGAAGGATGCCGCCGTCCTCGCGCTCAGCGAGCGTACCGAGTGCGCGCGCGATCCGGACACCGCCTTCCCGGCCTATTTCTCAGGCGGCGTCGAGCTCGAGTTGCGCGACGGTCGCCGTCTGCGCCGCCACGTGCGCGTCAACAGCGGCGCCGGCGAGCGCGCGCTCACGGTCGAGGAGGCCTCCGCGAAGTTCATGGCGGCCGCCGGCATGGTATCGAATGACACGGCGGCAAGCCGGGCGCGCGACGCGATCCTGTCGATCGATCGGCGACCGGTACGTGAGACGGCGCGATCGCTCGGGATTCATGGTCTTCCGGACCGCGAGCG
>NZ_JBFWZI010000132.1:16159-20531 GCF_050185545.1 Reyranella sp.
AGAGTTCCCGGCTACACCTGTGGCGTCTCGGCCGGCTTGGTGGCGACGAGCGACGGCCGGGACGAGACGCGGTCGAACCATGCCCCAAGGGCGGGGGCGTCGCTGCGCCAATCATCGGACGGGTAGCGCCAGTCCTGGTAGCCGCAGGCGACGGCGATGGTGATCTGGGCGAGGTCGAAGTCCGCGCCGAGCCCGGGCGCCCGCTTGTCGAGGGCGGCGAGGCAGCGCAGCGAGCGATCGCGCATCTTGCCGATGAAATCGTCCGACCGTTCGCGCTCCTCGCGCAGCAGTTCGGCGCGTCGCGCGATCTGCGCCTCGATCACGGCATTGGCTACCGAGATGTCAGCCAGGGCGCGCCAGCGCGCCACCCCTTCGCGCGCCAGCAGGCGCCAGCCGCCCAGCTCGCCGTTTACGTAGTCGCATATCGCATGGGAGTCGGCGAGATGGAGATCGCCGGCGACCAGGGCGGGAATGCGCTCGACCGGCGTGTCCTGCGGGAAATCGCCGGGATGGGCGACCCGGCGGGTGCCCCAACTGTGCGGCCATTTGGTCTGCACGAACTCGAAGCGATCGCGAAGCCCGAGCTCGAGGATCGAGACCACGACCCGCCGGACCCAGGGCGAGGCGGGCGTAACGTAGAGCCGCATCAGTTACTCCATCCGTGGATGGCGTTAAGGGCGCCGCCCAGCGCCCGCGCCGGATCGCCGGCCAGCGTGGCGCTGCGCCAGCCGACATGGCCGTCGGGCCGCACCAGCACGGCGCCCGATTCCTCGATGCCGTAGGTCTCGCGCCATCCGCTGTCCGCCGTTTCATACGCGCCGGCGCCCAGCGTGATCGGCGTGACATCGAGTTCACGGGTGGCGTCGACCCAAGCCGCGCCGCCCCTGCCGGTCATCAGCACGAAGCCGTTGCCCACGAGGTCGATCGACGAGGTGCGCGCGCCGTCCCCGGTCTTCACCCAGACGTGCGGGGCGCGGCCGCCGGGACGGCCGGACGGCGCGTAATCGGTCACCGGATTGGCGATCACCGGCGGCGGGCTGCCGTCGGGCAGCACGGCGGCCGAGCTGTAGCTCGCGCCGAAGATCATGCCCTGCTCGTTGAGATACTCCGGCCGCGCGCTCGTGGTCTGGCGGGTCTTCTGCAGTCGGCCCATCGAGATGGCATTGATCAGGCTCTGCTCGGTGATTGCCCGGCCAAGCGGCTGGCGCTCGTCGTGATAGGTGCCGAGCAGCGCCGGCGCTGCCGTGCCCTGCAGCACCGCAGCGAGCTTCCAGCAGAGATTGTGGACGTCCTGGATGCCGGTGTTCATGCCGAAGCCGCCGGTCGGCGGCATCTCGTGCGCGGCGTCGCCGGCGAGGAAGACGCAGCCGTCGCGGTAGCGCTCGGCGACGTGCGCCGAGGCGACCCATGGCGCCACACCCAGCACCTTGACGGGCAGGCCCGGCACGCCGGCCGCTTTGCGGATCAGGTCGGCCGACTTCTCCGGCGTGAAGTCCTCCGCCGTGTAGCCTTGCGAGCTGAGCGAGTTCACCAGGAAGCCCCAGCTGTCATGGGCATTGATGGTGAGGAAGGTGCCGCGCAGCTCCTCGTTCTCGATGAAGTAGAGCGCGGCCGGGCGGTCCCTGGTCCACGGGCTGAGATCGGCCTCGAGCAGGATGTTGACGCTGTCGTAGACGTCCTTCTCGCCCTGCATGCCGATGCCCAGCGCCTTGCGCACGCGGCTCTGCGCGCCATCGGCCGCGATCATGTACTGCGCCGTGACCTGCTCCGTCCTGCCGGTCATCGTGTCGGTGAGCGATGCCGCGACGCCACGCTCGTCCTGCTCGAACCGGGTGAGCTCGGTGTTGAAGCGCAGCTCGGCGAGAGGCTGTTGCTCGGCCGACCGGCGCAGCACCGGCTCCAGATGATGCTGGGCGCAGAGGCAGGCACGCACCGGCGTCACCTCGGCGAGCCGCGCGCTGCCGCTGCCCGGAACGCGCCGCTCGATCTCCTCGCCGGCCAAAGTCTTCGCCCAGACAATGAACCCCGTGCGCGTCGGCGGCAGGCCGGCCTCGCGGACAGCGGTCTCCACGCCCTGCTGATGGAAGATCTCCATGGTGCGGGCATTGATGCCGCGCGCCTTGGGATGGATGGCGGTGCCGGGATGGCGCTCGACCAGCAGCGAGCGGATGCCGAGCCGCGAGAGCAGGAGCGAGGCGGTGAGGCCTACCGGGCCGCCGCCGACGATCAGCACGGGAATGGACATGGCCAAAGCGTCCCCCGTCCGCACCGACAACGCAAGCACGGGTCGAGGCCGATGCCATGTAGGGAACCAAGTCGCTGGCCGCGAGCCGATCACCCTCAGCCTGATTACCCTCATGTCGAGAGAGTCGAAGGTGCTGCTGGCGCCTCGTCAGATGTAGCCGCCGCGGAAGCTTATGAGGGGATCCTTCATCGACGAGGTGTAGGCCACCACGCGGCCGAGGGCGATGATGGTGCCATGACGCTCGATCATCTCGTCGAGCCGGCAATCGATGACGCCAACGGAATCGACCAGCGTCGGCGCCCCGGTCTTCAGCTCCGTCCAGGCGCCGGGCAGGAAGCGGTCGGCGCCTTTCAGGGAGCCGCTGCCGCCGAACTCCTTCACCAGCGCGTCGCCGCCCTTCGGCACGTAGTTGATTGCGAAATGATTGCCGTGACGGACGGCGGCCAGGGCCGACGTCGTGAGACCGATCGAGACCATCATCATCGGCGGGCTGGCGGTCAGATGTGTGGCCGACAAGGCGAGGAAGCCCGCGGGTCCATCGGTTCCCTTGGCGGTCACGATGGCCACGCCGATGGCGCGGCAACCGATTGCCTTCCAGAAGCTCTTCGCGTCGATCTCTTCGGTCATTGTGGTGCTCCTGTCCCGTTGAGGCCCACCATAGCAAAAACAGCGCCGCGAGATGTCTCATGCTCTTCCGAACCGCGGGCGTCCCGCCCGCTCATGAGAAGAGCGGGCGGGACGCTCGCGGCCCGGAAGAAGTGACAGGGCGGCCGGCAATGCTACAGTCCTGCAACGCGAGGAAACGCTATTGCCCACCTACGACGTAATCGTTGTCGGCGCCGGCCCGGTCGGCCTGACGCTCGCCATCGACCTTGGCCGGCGCGGCGTGCGCTGCCTGCTGATCGAGCGCAGCCCGACCACGCTGCCCTACCCGAAGATGGACCGCTCCAACGCGCGCACCATGGAGTTCTACCGCCGCCTCGGCATCGCCGACCGGGTGCGCGCGCTCGGCTATCCGGCCGACAATCCGATGGATGTGTTCCTCACCCGCCGGCTCAGCGAGCCGCCGATCGCGGTGCTGAAATATCCGTCGGTCGGCGAGCGCCGCGAGCAAATTGCCGAGAGTCCCAACGGCGCGTTCCTGCTCGAGCCGTACCAGCTCGTCTCGCAGAACAAGCTCGAGCCGCTCTTGAAGGAAGTGGCGGAGGGAACGCCCAATGTCAGCGTGCGCTATGGCTGCGCGCTGGAGGACTTTGCCCAGGACGCTTCGGGTGTGACGGTCGAGGCCCTGACCGTCGATGGCGCGCGCGAGCAACTGCGGGCGAAATACCTCGTCGGCTGCGACGGTGGCACGAGCACCGTGCGCAAGAAGTGCGGCATCAAGCTGGAGGGGCGGGGCCGCATCCGCGCCCTGGTGCAGGTGATCTTCCGCTCGCCCGATCTCTACGGAAAGATCGTCACCGGGCGCGGCCGGCATTACAATTTCGTCGACGTCGACAGCACGACCCTGATCGCGCAGGGCTGCCGCACCGAGTTCACCCTGCACAGCTCGCTGCCGGCCGAGACCGATTTCCGGCCGGTGATCGAGCGGCTGGTCGGCTTTCCTTTCACCTACGAGATCACGCACGTGATCCGCTGGCACCACAATCTCCTGCTGGCTGAGCACTATCGCGACGGCCGGGTATTCCTGGCCGGTGATGCCATCCACCTGGTGATCCCGAGCGGCGGGCTCGGCATGAACACGGGCGTCGGCGACGCCTTCGATCTGTCGTGGAAGCTCGCCGGCACGATCCAGGGCTGGGGTGGGCCGGGCCTGCTCGACGGCTACGAACGCGAGCGCCGGCCGATCGGCCGACGCAATGTCGACGCCGCCGGCTGGGCCGCCGCCGGGGTGCCGATCTGGCGCAGCCAGCTGACACGCGAGGCGTGGGACGACACGCCGGAGGGCGCGGCCCTGCGCGCCCGGCTCGGCGAGCTGTTCGAGGTCGGGCATCGGCGGATGCACGGCATGGTCGGCGTCGAGGCGGGCTATTCCTATGCCGGCTCGCCGCTGATCGTCGACGAGCCGGGCAACGCGGCCGAATGGGAAACCAGTCGCTACGATCCCAAGGCGGTCCCCGGCGCCCG
>NZ_JBFWZI010000133.1:0-20490 GCF_050185545.1 Reyranella sp.
TCGCCATCGGCCATCCGCTCGGCGCCTCGGGCGGCCGCCTGATGATCACCGCGCTCAACCAGCTCGAGGCGACCGGCGGCAAACGGGCGCTCTGCACCATGTGCATCGGCGTCGGCCAGGGCATCGCACTGGCGTTGGAGCGCGTCTGAGAGACTTCTTCGCTGGGACCGCGCCACTCGAGTGGCGCTCATGATCGGTGTGATCGACAAAGAATGCGCCACTGCAGTGGCGCGGTCCCAGCGACTGACTCATGTTGGACCACGGGCGTCTCGCCCGCTCATGATTCATGAGCATGAGCGGGCGACACGCCCGCGGTCCAGAAGAGCCTATGGCACCGCTTCGTCGAGCGTGACACCGGCCTGCCGCATCTCGGCCAGCATCCGTGCCTTGCTGCCGTCGAGGTCGATGGCCGCCGTCGCGGGATGGACGATGGCGACCTCGAAGCCCGCATGGCGGGCGTCGAGCGCGGACCAGGCGACGCAATAGTCGAGTGCCAGCCCGCACATCACCAGTCGCTTGAAGCCGCGCTCCGTGAGGTAGCCGGCGAGCCCGGTGCGCGTGATGCGATCGTTCTCGCGGAACGCCGAGTAGGAATCGATGCCAGGGTGAAACCCCTTGCGCACGTCCATCTGCGCCTTGCCGACCTGCAAGTCCGGGTGGAACGCGGCGCCCGGGGTGCCCTGCACGCAATGGTCGGGCCACAGGGTTTGCGGGCCGTAGGGAAAGTCCCGTGTGCCGAAAGGATCCGCGCCGGGCCAGGTGCTGGCGAACGAGGCATGTCCCGGCGGATGCCAGTCCTGCGTCAGGATCACGTGGTCGTGCCGCGCGATCAGCCGGTTGACCAGCGGCACGATCGCGTTCCCGCCGGGAACGGCGAGCGCTCCGCCTTCGCAGAAATCGTTCTGCATGTCGATGACGATCAGGGCTTCGTTCGGCATCCTGCCCGCTCCATCATAAGGGTGAGATATCGCCTCGGCGCTGCTCTTCCTCGAACGCCGCCGACCAGTCGTCGAATCCGCCCGACTCGATGGCGCCGCGCAAGCCACGCATGAGATCCTGATAGTAGTGCAGGTTGTGCCAGGTCAGCAGCATGGCCCCGAGGATCTCCTCGGCGCGGATCAGGTGGTGCAGGTAGGCTCGGCTGTGATGGCGGCAGGCCGGGCACGCGCAATGCTCGTCGATCGGCCGCGGATCGTCGCGATGACGGGCGTTGCGCAGGTTGAGCTCGCCGCGGCGCGTGAAGGCCTGCGCTGTGCGGCCGCCGCGGGTCGGCAGCACGCAGTCGAACATGTCGATGCCGCGCCGCACGGCGCCGACGATGTCGGTGGGCCGGCCCACGCCCATCAGGTAGCGCGGCCGATCGGCCGGCAGCATCGGCACAGTGATGTCGAGCACGGCGAACATCCGTTCCTGGCCCTCGCCGACGGCGAGGCCTCCGATCGCATAGCCGTCGAAGCCGATCGCCGTCAGCGCCGCGACGCTTTCCTCGCGCAGCGCTGGAAAGATACTTCCCTGGACGATGCCGAACAGGCCGTAGCCCGGTCGCACGCTGAAGGCCCGCTTGCCGCGCTCCGCCCACTTCATCGACAGGCGCATCGAGGCGGCAGCCTCGGGCTCCTCGACCGGCCAGCTCGTGCACTCGTCGAACGACATGGTGACGTTGGCATCGAGCAGCTTCTGGATCTCGATCGACCGCTCGGGAGTCAGGCGATGCTGGCTGCCGTCGATCGGCGAGCGGAAGGTGACGCCATCGGCATCGAGCTTGCGCAGCTCCTTGAGCGACATCACCTGAAAGCCACCCGAATCGGTCAGAATGGGCCGTGGCCAGTTCATGAATTTGTGCAGGCCGCCCAGCGCAGCAACCCGTTCGGCCCCCGGCCGCAGCATGAGATGGTAGGTGTTGCCCAGGATCATCTCGGCGCCGGTCTCGGCAACCGATTGTGGCATCATCGCCTTGACCGTGCCGGCGGTGCCGATGGGCATGAAGGCAGGCGTCTCGACCGTTCCATGCGCGGTGCCGATTCGGCCGCGCCGCGCGAGCCCGTCCCGGGCCAACAGATCGAACGAAAGACTCATCGGTGCAACAGACAACAATCGCCGTAGGAATAGAAGCGGTAGCGCCGGTCGATGGCGTGCGCATAGGCCGCCTTCATGCGCTCCAGCCCGGCGAAGGCCGCGACAAGCATGAAGAGGGTTGAGCGCGGCAGATGGAAATTCGTCAGCAGCAGATCGACCGCACGGAAACGAAAACCCGGCACGATGAAGATGTCGGTCTCGCCGGCCCAGCCGGCGAGAGCGCCGTCGTGCAATCGTGCGACCGTCTCCAGGAGGCGCAGCGCGGTCGTGCCGATGGACACGATGCGGCCGCCGCCGGCGCGCGCATGCTCTATGGCGCGGGCGGTCTGGTCGGGGACCTCGCCCCACTCGGCATGCATGGTGTGAGTGTCGGTGTCGTCGACCCGCACCGGCTGGAAGGTCCCGGCGCCGACATGCAGCGTCACGCCGGCCGTGGCGATTCCGGCTTCCTCGAGCGCCGCCAACAGGGCAGGCGTGAAATGCAGGCCCGCCGTGGGCGCGGCCACGGAGCCGTCGCGCCGGGCGAAAAGCGTCTGGTAGTCGGTGCGATCCTGCGCGTCGGCGATGCCTGATCGGATGTAGGGCGGCAGCGGCACGGCGCCCGCCCGCTCGAGGGCGGAGAGAAAGGGCGCACCAGTGGTCTCGAACACGAGCACGAGCGAGCCATCCTCGTTCTTGGCGCCGACCGTCGCGGCAAGGCCTTCGGCGAAAGTGAGCCGATCGCCATGACGGAGACGCTTCGTGGGGCGGGCGAAGCTGAGCCAACGTCCGCGCCCCAGATCGCGGATCAGCAAGGCTTCGACGGACACGTCCTGGCGTCCCGACGTTCCCGGTCGTATGCCGTGCAGGCGGGCCGGGATCACCCTGGTGTCGTTGAACACCAGCAGGTCGCCGCGGCGCAGCAGGCGCGGCAGATCGCGCACGCAGCGATCGTGCAGGCCGTCCGGCGCCACGTCGAGCAGCCGCGCGGAATCGCGCGGCTGGACGGGGCGCTGGGCGATCAGCTCGCCGGGCAGCGCAAAATCGAAGAGATCGACTCGCATCGTAAGGCTGGGCTTCTTCTCATCCTCCTCCCCAACGAAGTTGGGGGGTTGTCCGCGTCTTCGCGGACGGTGGGGTCATGACTCATGTGGACCGCGGGCGTCACGCCCGCTCTTCTCATTAGCGGGGGAGTCGCCCGCGGTGCGGTATCCCATGACCCCACCGGCGCCCAATGACGGCGACACCACCCCAAAATCGGTGGGGTGGAGTCATGTTCAGGTCTGGCCGATATCCATCACCTCCGCATCCGAGTCGTCGGCCGGCGGGTCCATGCCGGGATCGACCAGGCTGACGAAGCGATGGACTCCGGTGACGACCTCGCGCTTCACGCGCGCCCGCGTTTCCAGGCAATGCAGGTGCGCCAGGGTCTCGGCGAAGGCGAACACGACCTGGTTGTTGTCGAGATGGCGCGGGAAGAGCACCGGCACCATGTCCCAGCCGGTCGCGCCCTCGGCGCCGCGCTGGGCGATGGCATTCGCCATGTCGTTCATGCGCGCGTCGTGATGAGCGACCAGCTGATCGAGCCTCGTGTGCAGGCCGATGAAGGGAAAGCCGTGCGAGGGCAGCACCAGGGCATTGGCGGGCAGACGACGGAAGCGCGAGAAGCCGTCGAGGAACCAGCTGAGCGCATCGGCGCGCGGCTCGTTGGGCCATACGCCGACATTGGTGCTGATCTTGGGCAGCACCTGGTCGCCGGCGATCAGGACGTTGAGCTCGGGGCACCATAGCGAGGCATGCTCCGGGGCGTGGCCACGGCCTACGATCACGTCCCAGCGATGGCCGCCCAGGGTGATGGGATGGGCGTGGATCAGGCGCTGAAACGAGGTCGGCAGCGGCCCGACGCCCTTGGCATAACCGCCCTTGTGGCGGTGGAACAGGCCGATCTTGTCGGCCGGCACGCCGTTGCGCGCCAGATGGGTCGCGCGGACATCCTCGTTCTCGATGAAGTCGTTGCGGGCGGCGACTGCGCTCATGTACTCGCCGAGCGTCATGTAGAGCTGTGCGCCCCAGCGCTCGCACAGCCATCCGGCCATGCCCACATGGTCGGGATGCATATGGGTGGCGATCACGCGCACCACAGGCTTGCCGCCGAGATCGGCCGCGAAGATCCGCTCCCACAGCTCGCGCGTCTGCGGCATGTTGATGCCGGTGTCGACGATGATCCAGCCGTCCTGCTCCTCGATCAGCCACAGATTGATGTGGTTGAGCTGGAAGGGCAGCGGCATGCGCAGCCAGTGGATGCCGGGAGCGACCTTCTTGATGGTGCCGGGCTCCGGCACGTCGCCGCAGGGGAAACGCAATTGCGCCAGCAGGCGCTGGGCGATATCGGGTGAATCGGGCATGCGGCCACCCTAGCCACAGATGCCCGCCAGTGTCACGACTGCGAACCGATGGCCCGCCATGCGATATCGCGCCGGCAGAATCCTTCCGGCCAGTCGATCAGGTCGACGGCGCGATAAGCCCGGTCGCGGGCGATTTCCACGGTCGGCCCGACGGCCGTCACGTTCAGCACGCGGCCACCGTTGGCCAGCACCCGCTTGCCATCCGCCTTTGTCCCGGCGTGGAATATCTCGACGCCTTCGACCCGGCCCGCCGCGTCCAGACCGCGGATTTCGCTGCCCTTCTGGTAGGCGTCCGGGTAGCCTTTCGCCGCCATCACCACGGTCAGCGCGGTCTCGTCCGACCAGCGCAGGTCGAAATGGCTGAGACCGCCGTCGGCGGTCGCGATCAGGGCCGGCAGAATGTCGGACTTCAGGCGCGGCATCAGCACTTGGCATTCCGGATCGCCGAAGCGGCAATTGTACTCGAAGATCTTCGGGCCCTGGGCGGTGATCATCAGCCCGGCATAGAGCACGCCCTTGAAGGGCGAGCCGGCCTCGGCCATGGCGCGCACGGTGGGCAGGATGATCTCGTCCATGGTGCGCTGCTGCATGGCCGCATCGAAGATCGGCGCCGGCGAATAGGCGCCCATGCCGCCGGTGTTGGGTCCCTTGTCGCCGTCGAAGGCCCGCTTGTGGTCCTGGGCGCCGATCATCGGCAAGACATGCTCGCCGTCACACAAGGCGAAAAAGCTGGCCTCCTGGCCGACCAGGAACTCCTCGATCACCACCGAGGCGCCGGCCGCGCCGAAGCGGTTGCCCGACAGCATGTCGCGGGCGGCGGCGATCGCCTGGTCGACCGTCTCGGCCACGACGACGCCTTTGCCGGCCGCCAGGCCGTCGGCCTTGACGACGATGGGGGCGCCGCGGGCCTTGATGTAGCCCTCGGCCTTGTCGATGTCGGTGAAGCGTTCGTAAGCGCCGGTCGGGATGCCGGCCCGGCGAAACAGATCTTTGGTGAAGCCCTTTGAACCCTCGAGCCGGGCGGCTGCAGCCGACGGGCCGAACACCTTGATGCCGGCCTCCCCAAGGCGGTCGGCGAGGCCGGCCACCAGCGGCACCTCGGGGCCCACGACGACGAAGTCGATCTCCTGCGTGCGCGCGAGCGCCACCTGGCCCGCCAGGTCGTCCGCCGCGACGTCGAGGCATTCGGCGACCTGGGCGATGCCGGCATTGCCGGGCGCGCAATAGAGCTTGCTGCAGAGCGGCGAGGCGGCGATTGCCCAGCACAGCGCATGCTCCCGGCCGCCACCCCCTACGACCAACACCCGCATGACATCAACCCCTTGAAATCCATGGCCGAATTTCTGATATGCCGACCCAGGCGTCGGGCCTCGACAAAGACCATGAAACCCCTCGGGTGCAAAGCGGAGTTTTCGGCCATGGTGGATGAGCCGGTAGCGACCCACAGGCGTCCGCTTACCTGCTGCGATGCGCCGGTATAGCTTGGCGCCATGGAAGCAACGGCGTCAGAGCAGCTCGTCAGCAATGTCCCGGAATTCACCGTCTCGGAGCTCTCCTTCGCGCTCCGGCGGGAGATCGAGACGGCATTTCCGCGCGTGCGCGTGCGCGGTGAGATCAGCCAGCCGGTGTTTCCCCGGTCGGGCCACTGCTATTTCCGGCTGAAGGACGAGAACGCCGTGCTCGATGCCGTCTGCTGGAAGGCAACGATCCCGCGGCTCGGGCTCAGGGTCGAGGAAGGCCTGGAAGTCATCGCGACCGGAAGGCTCACGACCTACCCCGGCTCGTCGCGCTACCAGATCATCGTCGATCGCGTCGAGCTGGCCGGTGCGGGCGCCCTGCTGAAGCTGCTCGAGGACAGGCGGCGCAAGCTGCAGGCCGAAGGCCTGTTCGACCCCGAGCGCAAGCGGGCCTTGCCCTATCTGCCGGAGGTCGTGGGCGTCGTGACCTCGCCCAGTGGCGCGGTGATCCGCGACATCCTGCATCGCTTGGCCGACCGCTTTCCGCGCCGCGTTCTGATCTGGCCGGTGGCGGTCCAGGGCGAGAAGGCGGCGGGCGAGGTAGCGGCTGCGATCAACGGCTTCAACCGGCTGGCCGTGGACGGGCCCGTCCCGCGACCCGACGTGCTGATCGTGGCGCGCGGCGGCGGCAGCCTGGAAGATCTGTGGGCGTTCAACGAAGAGGTCGTCGTGCGTGCCGCCGCCGCATCGACCATTCCCCTGATCTCGGCGGTCGGCCACGAGACCGACACGACGCTGATCGATTTCGCGTCCGACCGTCGCGCGCCGACGCCGACGGCGGCGGCGGAAATGGCGGTGCCGGTGCGCGCCGACCTGGTGGCGGAGACGCTCGACTACGCCAAGCGCCTGGTCGGCGGGGTGAGCCGCCTGTTGCGCGAACGGGGCGTCGAGCTCACCGGACTGGCGCGCGGGCTGGGCGATCCGCGTCGACTGATCGAGGAGCGTCAGCAGCGCCTCGACGAGCGCGGCGAACGCCTGTCACTCGCCACCCGCCAGCTCGTCGAGCGCCGCGCACATACGCTGGCGGCGGCGCGTCTGGTGAGCCCGGTTGCCGTGCTGCTCGCCAAGCAGCAGGCGTTCACGAGCGAGGCCCGCATGCTCGACAGCGCGATGCGGCGCTATCTCGGCGAGGCCCGGCAAAAGATCGAACGTGCTGCCGACAGGGTCGATCAGCTCGGGGATCGGTTGCAGCGGTGCGGCAGGGAGTTCCTGCAAAATTGCCGGCGACGGGTCGAGCAGGCAGACAAGCTGCTCGAAAGCTATTCGTTCCGCTCGGTTCTCGAGCGCGGCTTCGCGCTGGTGCGCGACCAGGACGGCCATCCCGTTCTGGCCGCTGCCGACCTCAGGGCGGGCGACACCGTTGCCATCGACTTTGCCGACGGTCGAATCGGCGCGCGCGTTACCGACGGCGTCGGCACCGCGCCGCGGCCTGCTCCGGCACCCCGCCGCCGCGACAGTGGCGGTGGCGGCGAGCAGGGCTCGTTGCTGTGACATCAGGCGAGCGGTAAGCGACTCATGCTCTTCCTGGACCGCGGGCGTCCCGCCCCCGCAATCACATGAAACAAGAGCCGGCGGGACCCCCCCCGTCCACGAAGAGCATGAGTCGCTGGTGCAGGTCCCAACTGGAATCGCGCCGCTCGGCCGGATAGGGTCGGGCAACTCAGGGAAACATCATGACCACAGCGCCTCTGTCGACGCAAACGATCAGGAATTTCATGTATGCCAGCACCGCGACGGTATCGATGCAGATGCTGAAGCGCGGCTTTCGCAACAGCGCCATCAATGGCGCGCGACCGGTCAATGCCGCGTCGGCACGGATGGTCGGGCCGGCCTTCACGCTGCGCTACATCCCAGGGCGCGAGGACCTCGACCAGCCGCCCAGGCCCAGCGATCCACCGAGCGCGCAGCGCGAGGCGATCGAGGGAACGCCGGCCGGCCATGTCCTCGTCATCGGCACCGAGGGGAACACCGCCGCCGGCACGCTGGGAGATATCCTGGCCCTGCGCCTCAAGGTGCGCGGCGTTGCCGGCGTGCTGAGCGACGGCGCGATGCGCGACACGCCGGTGATCGGCAAGATGGAGTTCCCGGTGTTCTGCACCGCCGCAGCCGCGCCGCCCAGCATGACCCGGCTGCATCCGGTCGAGACCCAGACGCCGGTCGGAATCTGTGGTGTGCCTGTCTATCCGGGCGACGTGATCGTGGCCGACGAGGATGGCGCCATCGTCGTGCCGCGCCATCTCGCCGACGAGGTGGCACGCGACTCGTTCGAGCAGGAGCGGCTGGAGAAGTTCGTCGCCATCCGGATCAGTCAGGGGATTCCGATTTCAGGAACCTATCCGCCGAACGACGAGACCAAGGCGCTCTACGAAGCCTGGATAAAGGCCGGCGAGCCGGCCGGCGGCTGAACGGGGCGGCGGTGCCGGACGGTGACGGGTGACTGTCATTTTCTCCCGGACCGCGGGCATCTCGCCCGCTCATGAGAAGGGCGGGCGAGACGCCCGCGGTCCGGAAGAATCGCTCGCCCGAGCGCCTCACGGCGGCGAGGAACCGTAGGGCTTGGTGATGAGCTCCATGAGATGGCCGTCGGGGTCGTCGAAGTAGACGCCGCGGCCGCCCCAATGATGGTTGATCTTGCCGGGCTCGTGCTTGTGGGGATCGGCATAGTAGCGGACGCCGGCAGCTTTGATCTTGGCGAATGCCGTGTCGAATTCCTTGTCCTCGACCAGGAACGCATAGTGCGACGTCCGGACGTCCGGCGAATCGACGAAGTCCAGCGTCACCCCGTTGCTGGTTTGAACCGGACGGAAGGGACCCCACTGCGGGCCCGCCTCGACACCCAGGATGTCGGCCAGGAAAATGGCCGAGGCGTCCTTGTTCTTCGCTGGAATGATCAGGTGATTGAGGGCTGGCATGGGGCCTCCGCTGGCTTCACTCCAGCAACATAGGAACCCGGGCGAGCGGTTCAACACTCACGATGCCGCCGCGTCGGGCAGGACGCGGCGCTTCAGGGGTTGCCAGGTTCCGCGCGGAATGGGCTGCAAGGTCGCGAGAAACTGCTGCGCACAGCTCTCCCAGGTAAACGTCTCGGCGTGGCGACGACAGTCGGCGGGATCGCGCCCCACCGCGGCAAGGCAGGCCGACCGGAGATCCTCATCGAGCGCGCCGACCCCGGGAACGGTGATGACATCGAGCGGCCCTGGCACGGGATAGCCGGCAACCGGCACGCCCGACGCCAGCGCCTCGACCATGACCAGGCCGAACGTGTCGGTCCGGCTCGGAAACACGAAGCAATCTGCCTCGGCGTAGCGCGCCGACAATTCCTCCGTATCGACCGATCCGAAGAACCGCGCCTCGCCATAGCGGCGCTTCAGCTTTTCGAGTTGCGGGCCGCCGCCCACCACCCATTTCGTGCCGGGCAGGTCGAGGTCGAGGAAGGCCTGGATGTTCTTCTCGATCGCGACCCTTCCGGCATAGAGCCAGATGGGGCGTGGATCCTCGGCGTTGCGATGCGGGCGCGGCCGAAACGCCGCGATGTCGACGCCACGCGACCACGGAACCAGGTTCTTGAAGCCGCGCTGGGCCAGCTCATCGCGAATCGACTGCGCCACGACGAGCACCGCGGCCGAGGGCGCGTGGAAGCGCCGCACGAAGGCGTAGCTCCACGAGACGGGCAGACGGATGCGCGCGTGCACGTACTCCGGAAAGCGCGTGTGATAGGCGGTGGTGAAGGGAACACCACGGGAAAGGCAGAACCTGCGCGCCGCCCAGCCGAGCGGTCCCTCCGTCACCAGGTGAAGCGCATCGGGCGCGAACAGCTTCAGCATGTGCGCCAGGCGCGACGCCGGAAACAGCGACAGGCGAATCTCCGGATAGGTCGGGCAGGGCAGGGTGCGAAACCGGTCGGGCCCGAACACCTCGACGTCGTGGCCCTCGCCGCGCAGGATCTGTGCCACCGTCTCGATGGTGCGAACGACACCGTTGATCTGCGGTCGCCAGGCGTCGGAGACGATCCCAATGCGCAAGCGCCTGGCCCTACTCGGCCGCCAGGCGTGCCGGAACCAGCCGCGGTACGGCCCGTCGCCGCGCGTATTCCTCGGCCCATCGCACGATGCGCAGGCGACCCTCGAAGTCCTCGACCAGGGCCGTGCAGCTTTCGACCCAATCGCCGTCGTTGCAGTAGAGGATGCCGTCGATGGTGCGCATCTCGGCGTGGTGGATGTGGCCGCACACGACGCCGTCGACACCACGCCGACGCGCCTCGCCCGCCACGGCCTGCTCGTAGTTGTTGATGAACTGCACGGCGTTCTTGACGCGGTGCTTGAGGTAGGCCGACAGCGACCAGTAGGGCAGGCCGAGCCGCCGGCGCGCCCAGTTGAACAGCGTGTTGAGGCGCAGCGCGATCGTGTAGGCCCAGTCGCCGAGGATGGCGAGCCAACGC
This sequence comes from Reyranella sp., assembly GCF_050185545.1. Taxonomy (GTDB): domain Bacteria; phylum Pseudomonadota; class Alphaproteobacteria; order Reyranellales; family Reyranellaceae; genus Reyranella. The sequence goes on from NZ_JBFWZI010000133.1 coordinate 10,416, forward strand.
GCATAGCGTACGATGCCGTCGAACTGGTCGCCGTGGATCACCAGCAGCTTGCGGCCCTCGGGCGTGACATGGATCGCCTCTTCCTGGACGCGCACCTCGCCGAAGGTCAGCTGGCAGTATTGGCGCGCCGCCTCGTCGTGATTGCCGGGGACGTAGATGACGGTCGTGCCCTTGCGGGCCTTGCGCATGATCTTCTGCACGACGTCGCTGTGGGCCTGCGGCCAGTACCACCAGCGCTTCAGGCGCCAGCCGTCGACGATGTCGCCGACCAGGTACAGATACTCGCTCTCGTTCCGCTTCAGGAAATCGAGCAGCAGCTCGGCCTGGCAACCGCGCGTGCCAAGGTGGATGTCCGACAGGAAGATGGCGCGATGGCGGGCCGGTTGATGGCGTACGATCACAGTCATGTGGATAAGAGGCGACCGACACAAAATCTGTCGTGCGCGATTGCACGGAACGCTTTGGATTGTGTATGTCAGCCGTTGCGTCGCCGTGAACCGGTTGTGGCAGTTCGATGACATTCCCCGCGCCCAAGGCAATGCTGCTCATCGTCAATCCGACGGCTGGCCGGCACCGTCGCGGTCTGGTCGACGCCGTGGTGCAGCGGATCCGCGACGAAGGCTGGACGGTCGACACGGTCGAGACAGAGGCGCCCGGCGATGCCCGGCGACTCGCGGAAACCTGCGATGCCAGCCGCTACGCCGTCATCGCGGTGGCCGGCGGTGACGGGACGATCAACGAGGTGGTGAACGGCCTTGCCCGGCGGGGTGTCGACGCGCCGGCCGTGGGGATCGTGCCGCTCGGCACCGCCAACGTCCTGGCGCACGAGCTGGGGCTCGACTTTTCCGCCGCCGCCATCGCCCGGACCATGATTTCCGGCCACGCCCTGCCGGTGCGGCCCGGCCAGGCCGCCAATGGCTCGGAGCGGCCGCGCTGCTTCTCGCTGATGGCGGGTGCGGGTTTCGACGCCAAGGTCGTCGCCGGTGTCAGCACTAGGCTCAAGCGGCGCTGGGGACGTGCCGCCTATGTCTGGCGCTCGCTGATCGAGACGCGGCGCTATCGGCCAGTACGTTACGCCGTGAACATCGACGGGGTGCGTCACGAGGCAGCGTCGGTGATCGTGACGCGCAGCCGGCATTATGCCGGTCCGTTCGTGGTGGCTCCCGCGGCCGCGCTCGCCAATCCACTGCTGCATGTCTGCCTGTTCGAGCGCTGGGGCCGCATCCAACCTCTGCGCTTCGGGCTGGCGCTGCTGCTGGGGTGCCTGCCGCATACCGGCGGCTACCGCGTGATTGCCGGCCGCGAGGTCCACATCGCCGTGCTGAGCGATGCCGGCGAGACCGGCCGCCAGCCGGTCCAGATCGACGGCGACGACGCCCTCACGCTGCCGATATCGATCGGCCTTGCCGCCGGATCAGTGAGGCTGCTTCGTCCGGTGTAGTCATTGTCGGGACCCTGCCGCTCATGCGCCGGGAGCACGCCACTCCGTGGCGCTCATGGTCTTTTGGACCGCGGGCGGCACGCCCGCGGTCCGCATGAGCGCCACGGAGTGGCGCGCTCCCGGCCAAGAGCGCCACCGCTCACCGCACCGTCTGCTGCAGCCGGCGCGCCACGTCGGGTGTCGGATGGCCGTCCGCCGGCAGGCCGACCTGTTTCTGGAACAGGCGCACCGCCGAGCGGGTCTTGGGGCCGGCCAGGCCATCGGCTTCGTCGGTATAGAAGCCGAGCCGGGCCAGCCGCGACTGCATGTCGATGATGGCGTCGCGCGACAGCGGCGCGTCGTCGGCCGGCGGCGCCTGCATGACCGCGGGGCCGCCGGCGATCTGGCGCGCCAGGATACCGACCGCCAGCGCATAGAGCGTCGAGCGGTTCCAGTTCATCACCGCCTTGAAGTTCGGATAGAGGATGAAGGCGGGGCCGCGCCAGCCCGCCGGCAGGATGATCGACGATGGCTCGTCCGAATTGGGCAGCGGCGCTCCGCCCGCCTTCTTGACGCCCATGGCCGCCCACGCCCGCACCGGCTTCTCGATCGTGGAATCGGCCTGGTCGAGCGGGAAGCCCTGCGGCAGCATCACCTCCTCGCTCGATGGCAAGCCCGGCTTGAAGCCGACGCCGCGCAGGAAATTCGCCGCCGAGGCGAAGGCGTCCGGCAGGCTCTTCCACAGATCGATGCGGCCGTTGCCGTCGCGGTCGACGCCCCATTTCATGAAGGTCGACGGCATGAACTGCATGTTGCCCATGGCGCCGGCCCACGATCCGCGCATCTGGTCGCGGGTCATGTGATTGAGAGCGAGGATGCGCAGCGCCTGCACGGTTTCATTGCTGAAGAAGTCGCGGCGCTTGGTCGCGCACGCCAGCGTCGCCACCGACCGCACTACCTGGAAGTCGCCCATGAAGCCGCCGTAGTTGGTCTCGAGGCCCCAGAACGCCATGATGTATTGTGCCGGTACACCGTATTCTGCCTGGATGGCGTCGAGCAGAGCGCGGTTCTGCGCCATCCTCTGCTGGCCCTTGACGATGCGGTCGGGCGTTACCGATTTGCCGACATACCTGGCGTAGGTCTGGGAGAATTCAGGCTGGCGCGAATCGAGATCGACGATCTTCTGATCCGGCGTCAGGCCCTGGAAGGCGCGGTCGATCAGGTTGGCGGGGACGCCTTGGCGCAGCGCCTCGGCCTTGATGGTCTGCAGGCACGACTGGAAGTCGCTCTGCGCGACGGCTGGTCCGGCGAGGAGGGCCGTCGTTGCGGCCAGGAGCGTGATTTTCCAGAGAGGGGTCATGGCCCGAGCCTATCACGACCCGGCGACCGTCATTCCCTCGATTCTCACGGTCGGGGCGTTGGTGGAGCCCTTGAACTGCAGGTCGTTGGCGGGCGTCATGTTCAGGAACATGTCCTTCAGGTTGCCCGCCACCGTGATGCCGCTCACCGGCCAGGCGAGCTTGCCGTTCTCGATCCAGAATCCGGACGCGCCGCGACTGTAGTCGCCGGTGACGCCGTTGACGCCGAAGCCGATCAGGTCGGTGATGAACAGCCCGCTCTTGATGTCGGAGATCAGCTCGTCGACGGTCGGCTTGCCCTTCTCGAGATAGAAGTTCGAGGTCGTTGGCGAAGGCGGTCCCGAGGTGCCGCGCGCAGCATGACCGGTCGGCTTCAACTGGAGCTGGCGCGCCGCGGCGAGGTCGAGCAGCCAGGTGGTGAGCACGCCCTCGTCGATCACGGCATAACGCTTCGTCGGCAGGCCCTCGGCGTCGAACGGCCGGCTTCCCAGGCCACGCTTGCGCAGGGGATTGTCGAGAATGCGGATGCCGTCGGCGAAGACCTTGGCGCCCATCCTGTCCTTGAGGAACGACGTGCCGCGGGCCACGGCGCGGCCGTTGATGGCGCCGGCGAGATGGCCGATCAGGCTGCCCGAGACGCGCCGGTCGTAGACGACCGGCACGCGGGCGCTTTGCGCCTTGCGCGGATTGAGGCGACGGACAGCAAACTTGCCGGCGTTGCGGCCGACCCGGGAGGCCGCCATCAGGTCATCGAAATGAATGGCGCTCGACCATTCGTAGTCGCGCTCCATCGCCGTGCCCTCGCCCGCGAGCACCGCGCAGGACAGGCTGTAGCCGCTGCGTCCGTAGGCGCCGGAGAAGCCGTTGCTGGCGGTGAGCACGAACGATGTGCGCCCCCAGCTCGCTTCGGCACCTTCCGAATTGGTGACACCCCGCACGGAACGTGCGGCGTCCTCTGCTTCGGCGGCGAGCTCGAGCAATGACTTGGCCGTGGGCCGTTTCTTCTCGTACAGGTCGAGATCCGGCCATGCCGTCGCCAGGAGTTCGGCCGGCGCGATGCCGCAGACCGGGTCCTCGGGCACCGCGCGCGCCATGTCGACGGCGCGCTGGGCCAGGGTTCGCAGCGCCGCCGGTGCGAAATCGGTCGAGGACACGAAGGCCTGGCGCTGGCCCACGAACACGCGCAATCCCAGATCGCGGCCTTCGCTGCTTTCGAGCTTCTCGCGCGCGCCCATGCGCTGGGCGACCGAGATCGATTCGCCGTTGACATAGAGCGCATCAGCCGCGTCGGCGCCAGCGGCCTTCGCCCACTTCATGAGATCGCCGAGCAGGTTCGCGTCGGGACCGCTCGAGCCGCTCTTTTTCGCGCTGGAATTCTTGGAGGAGGATTTCGTCGCTTTGGCCATGCGGCCGTTCTACGCGCTCGCGGGCAGGGTCGTCGAGGTCCGTCGTTCTCCTCCCCAACGTCGTGGGGAGGTGTCCGCGTAGTCGCGGACGGAGGGTCATGCTCATCCGGACCGCGGGCGTCCCGCCCGCTCATGCTCATGATCATTCTCATGAGCGGGCGGGACGCCCGCGGTCCGGATGAGCATGACCCCTCCGTCGCCGATGACAGCGACACCTCCCCAGCGAAGCTGGGGAGGGAATGTAAAGTCAGTTCGCGTAGGCGATGCCGGCCCTGGTCTCGGAGATGGCGGCGTCGACGAAATTGATGGCGCGTTCGCGATGGCCGCCCTTGTTCGGTCTGGATTGGATCAGTTCCTGACGAGCGGCCTGCAGCGAGGCGAGTGCGGCCTGCATGTTTGGCTGGTTGGCGCCGGCGGCGCAGGCGCCGAGCACGGCGCCGACGGCCGCGCCGATGAACAGGTATCCGACCGGCGACTTGGACATGAAGCGGGGCATTTGAGGCACTCCAGAAATGTGCGGGGTGCGATCGGCAGCCCCGCACAGGATGGTAGTGAACGCCTCCGGTGGACGATACCGTTATTTCGCCGCGATCGCCCGATTGGCGGCGCACGTCACCGCCTTGAGCGAGGCGGTGACGATGTTGGAGTCCATGCCGACGCCCCACAGCGCCCGGCCGTCACTGGTCTCGGCCTCGATGAAGCTCACGGCCTGGGCGTCGGAGCCGGCGCCGGTGGCATGCTGGTGATAGTCGCGCACCTTGATGCCGACACCGCAGTTCCTGGCAAGGGCATCGACGTAGCCGGCGATCGGCCCGTTGCCGCGGCCGCTGATCGTCTGCTCCTTGCCGTGAAACGTCACCCGCGCGTCGAGAAGACGGATGTCCGGGTGTCCGGGTTCGGGCACCGTCGTATGGCTGACGAAGTCGACCGGAGTCTTGTTCTCGAGATACTCACGCCGGAAGGTGTCCCAGATCAGCGCCGGCAGGATCTCCTTGCCGGTCTCGTCGGCGATCTGCTGGATCGTCTTGGAGAACTCGACCTGGAGAAGACGCGGCATGTCGATGCCGTAGTCGCTCTTCAGGATGTAGGCGATGCCGCCTTTGCCCGACTGGCTGTTGATGCGGATGATCGCCTCGTAGGTGCGTCCGAGATCGGCTGGATCGATCGGCAGATAGGGCACCTCCCACATCTTGCTGTTCGAGGTCTGCAGCGCCTTGAAGCCCTTGTTGATGGCGTCCTGGTGCGATCCCGAGAACGCGGTGAACACAAGGTCGCCACCGTAGGGATGGCGCGGATGCACCGGCAGCTGGTTGCAGTACTCGACCGTCTGGCGGATCTCGTTGATGTTGGAGAAGTCGATTTCCGGATCAACGCCCTGGGTGAACATGTTGAGGCCCAGCGTCACAAGATCGACGTTGCCGGTGCGCTCGCCGTTGCCGAACAGGCAGCCCTCGATGCGATCGGCGCCGGCCATGTAGCCGAGCTCGGCGGCGGCGACGCCGGTGCCGCGGTCATTGTGCGGATGCAGGCTGAGAATGATCGAATCGCGGTACTTGAAATTGCGATGGCACCATTCGATCTGGTCGGCGTAGACGTTGGCCGACGCCATCTCGACCGTCGCCGGCAGGTTGACGATCATCTTCTTCTCCGGCGTCGGCTGGTAGACGTCGCCGACCGCGGCGCAGATGTCGCGCGCGAACTCGAGCTCGGTGCCGGTGAAGCTCTCCGGAGAGTACTCGTAGACCCACTCGGTATTGGGATCGGAGTCGGCCAGCTGCTTGACCAGCCTGGCGCCGGAGACGGCGATATCGATGATGCCGTCGTAGTCGAGACCGAAGACCACGCGGCGCTGCAGGGTCGAGGTCGAGTTGTAGAGATGGACGATGGCGCGCTTGGCGCCGCGGCAGGCTTCGAAAGTGCGCTCGATCAGCTCGGGCCGGCTCTGCGTCAGGACCTGGATGGTGACGTCGTCCGGGATCATCTTGTTGTCGATCAGCTCGCGAACGAAGTCGAAGTCGGTCTCCGACGCCGCCGGGAAGCCGACCTCGATCTCCTTGAACCCCATCTTGCACAGCAGGCCGAACATCCGCGTCTTGCGGTCGGAATCCATCGGCTCGACCAGGGCCTGGTTGCCGTCCCTGAGGTCGACCGCGCACCAGATTGGCGGCTTGGTGATGACCTTGGACGGCCATTGTCGGTCGGCGAGGGGAACGGGCTTGAAGGCAACGTACTTCTCGCCCGCTTGCGGCATCATCGGTTTCTGGGGTGACATGGCTGGCTCCTCGCGCCGCGCACGGCCGTATGGCTCGGGACGAACACTGCGATGGAAATAAAACGTGGCGGCGACTGGTGGGTAGGGAATGACGAACGACAAGCGATCCGCAGGGGGCCCGGAGGCCGGCGGATCAGCCAATAAGTCGAAGCGTCGTCAGTCGCAGCATTGAGGCCACAATACGGCCCCGCGGGCAGGAGTCAACCCGCCGGATGGCTTCCCATCCGGCGGGCCGTTGGCCAGGGGCGTTCAGCGCAGGGGGATATTGAAGTTGAGGTTCAGGCTTGGATCGGCGGGCGGCCCGTAGGAAGGGGCCATCGGCGCCATGTAGACCGGGGCCGGTGCGACGATGACCGGCTGGCGTTCGTAGACGACCCGGGGCGCGCGCTCATAAACGACCCGCGGCTCGCGCTCGTATATGACCCGCCGCGGCGGGTCATAGCTGCGCGCGTGGTGGTGACGATGGTAGTGGCGGCGCTCCCAGCCCCACCGGTCGTCGTCGCGGTCTCGTGCCTCGGCGCCCGCGGCCGTGACGACGCCAGCTCCGGCAATTGCCGCGACAAGGATGGTCCGCCAGTCAAACAAACGCATTTGCAGCCTCCTCCTGACATCAAGGACATCTACTCTTCGTCCCGATGCACGGGATACGAGTCGAATTGTGACGGCATCGAGGAACCGGAGGCTGCACCCGCGAGACGGGCTGTGGCCAAGTCGTGACCGCGCCTATCGCATGGGGAGGCTGAAATTGAAGTTGACGCTCGGCGGATACGACGGGCCGTACGAATAGGGCTGCGGATAAACCATCACCGGCTCCGGCACGACGTAGACCGGGGGCGGTGGCCGATAATAGCGCGGCTTAACGACCACGTAGTTCGGCTCATAGTAGTGATGGTGCTTCCAACGCTTCTTCCAGGGTGGATCGGCCTGCGCCGCGCCGGCGAAGGTAAGGGCGGCGACGCCGGCGAGGATGGCCAGGGGAGCCTTCCACAACAAAGCGGTTCGTGCCGAATCAGCGCTTGCGAACATTGCTAGTGCCCTCCACCCCGTGCAAAACGTCGGGCCACCCGCGTCGTTGCATTTCTGCGCAGCGGCCAGAAGGAATTATCGCGTCATGTTTTCTCGGTGCTTGTGACCAAGTTGTGGTAGTCGGAGTGAAAGGATTTCGGGAGGGTACGTCGATGGCAGGTCCGTTGGCCGGTGTCAGGATTCTGGATTGCACCACGGTGGTGCTGGGGCCTTGGGCGGCGCAACAGCTGGGCGATCTTGGCGCGGACGTCATCAAGATCGAGCCACCCGAGGGCGATACGACCCGACAGCTCGGCCCGGCGCGTCATCCCGGCATGGCCGCCTTCTATCTCGGCTGCAACCGCTCGAAGCGCTCGATCGTGCTCGATCTCAAGCAGGAGGCTGGCCGCAAGGCGCTGTTCAAGCTCGCCGAGACCGCCGACGTCCTGATGCACAATTATCGGCCCGAGCCCGCCAGGCGTCTGGGTGTGGAGTACGAGGCGTTCGAGAAGATCAACCCGCGTCTGGTCTACCTGGCGACCTACGGCTATCGAGCGGCTGGCCCGATGGGTCCCAAGGCCGCCTATGACGACATCATCCAGGCGGGCTCGGGGCTGGCGGCGCTGCAGTCCGTGGTGGCCGGCCAGCCGCGTTTCCTGCCGACCATCGTTGCCGACAAGACCAGCTCCAACGGCGTGGTGTCGGCGCTGCTCGCCGCGCTGTTCGCGCGCGAGCGCACCGGCCAGGGCCAGGCGGTCGAGGTGCCGATGTTCGAGACCCTGGTGTCGTTCGTCATGGTCGAGCATCTCTACGGCGAGAGCTTCCGGCCGGCGCTTGAGACGGCGGGCTACAAGCGGGTGCTCAACAAGGAACGCCGGCCCTATCCATCCAAGGACGGCCACTTCGCTCTGCTGCCCTACACCGACGGCCACTGGAAGGAATTCTGCGGCCTGATCGGCCGCGAGGATCTCGCCAAGGATCCGCGCTTCACCTCGCTCGCCAACCGGCTGAAGAACGTCGAGTACTACTACGCCACCCTGGCGGAGATCTGCGCCACGCGGACCAACGCCGAATGGGTGGAGCTGCTCCGGAACTCGAACGTCCCGCACGGCCCGGTCAATACGCTCGAGGATCTGTTCGTCGACCCGCAACTGCAGGCCACCGGCTTCTGGCACGAGGTCGAGCATCCGACCGAAGGCCGGCTGCGCATGCCCGACATCCCGCCGCGCTTCAGCAAGACCAAGCCCGAGATCTCGCGCCTGCAGCCGAGGCTGGGCGAGCACAGCATCGAGGTGCTGCGCGAGGCGGGCTTCAGCGAGGCGGAAGTCGACGCCATGCTGAAATCGGGCGCGACCAAGGCCGCGTGAGCCGTTTCGCGGCCGTCACGACATGAACAAAGTCGTTGGGTTTACCACCGGTGCGACCGACGTCATGGTGGCGTCTGGCGCGAAACGACGGCCGAGACCGTCGGGCAGGGTGGCCGGTGGCGCCACAGGGAGGATTTGAATGATTGTGCGTGCGACGCGGCGTGAGGTGCTTCGCTTTGGTTCCGCCGCGGCTTCCGTTGGCCTGTTGGCCGCTCCGGCCTTGGCTCAGTCGTGGCCGAGCAAGCCCATCAGGATCATATGCGGCTATCCGGCGGGCGGTCTCACCGACACGTTCGCCCGCGCCTACGGCGAGGCGATCGCCCAGAAGACCGGCCAGCCGGCGTTCGTGGAAAACAAGGCGGGTGCCAGCGGCGCCATCGCCGCCGAGCAGGTGAAGAATGCGCCGCCCGACGGCCACACCCTGATGTGGACCATCTCGACCACCATGATCATGAACAAGGTGCTGTTCAAGAAGCTGCCCTACGATCCCGACAAGGATTTTGCGCTGATCTCGTGGATGGATGCTGGGCACCTTCCGTTCATCGTAAACGCCAAGGTGCCCGCCAAGGACTTGGCCGAGTTTGCCGCCTATGCGCGGGCCAACAAGGCCAGCATCGGCACCTACGGTGCCGGCTCCTACAGCCATGTCGCGGTCGAAGCGCTCAACCGCAATTACAAGCTCGCCATGCAAGCGGTGCACTATCGTGGCGAGGCGCCGATGTGGCAGGACGTCGGCGCCGGCGCGGTGCAGGCCGGCAGCGGCAGCTACGCCGCCGCCTCGGGGCTGCTGCAGTCCGGCTCGGCCCGCGCGATCGCGGTGCCGACCAGGACGCGCATGAAGAAACTGCCCGACGTGCCGACGTTCTACGAGCAGGGCGTCACCGACCGGGCGTTCCTGGTCCAGGGCTTCATTTGCCTGGTCGGGCCTGCCGGCATGCCCAAGGATGTCGTCCAGAAGCTCTCGGATATCATGGTCGAGGCCGGCAAGAGCGAACGCATCCAGAAGATTCTCGATACTTTCGGCATCGACACGCCGGCCCAGGACCATGTGTTCTTCGCGAAGTTCATGGCCGAGCAGGGACCGGTCTGGATCGATCTGGTGAAGAGCCTCAACCTCGAGCCGCAGTGACGTCTCGCTTGGGAGCGCGCCACTCCTGTGGCGCACATGCTCTTCTGGTCCGCGGGCGTCCCGCCCGCTCTTCAACATCCTGAGCGGGCGGGACGCCCGCGGTCCGCAAGAGCGCCCC
>NZ_JBFWZI010000134.1:0-20464 GCF_050185545.1 Reyranella sp.
TGGCATAGGTGGCCGGCGTCATGCCCAGCGCCTTGTCGCTGGTCTCGTAGACGCGACTCGGCGAGCCGTAGCCCGCGCCATAGAGCGCATCGGCGACGGTTTCGCCCTCGCGCAGCGCCTTGCGGAAGCGCTCGCGCTTCCGTGCGACCAGCCAGTCGCGCGGATTGACTCCGAGCTCGGCGATGAAGCGCTTGCTCAGCGCCCCGCTCGAGAGGCCGACGCGACGCGCGACCTCGCCGAGCGAGGGCGGTGAATCGCTATCCGGCGAGTCGAACAGTGCGCAGGCACGCGCGACTGGTTTGCTGAGGCCGCCTTCCAGGGCGGCGCCAGCCAGCCAATCGCGCGGCTTGCAGCGCTTGCAGGGGCGGAAGCCCGCCGCCTCGGCGGCTTCGGGCGTGGGGTGGAACGCCACGTTGCGCCTGAGTGGCCTGCGCGCGGCGCAGGAGGGCCGGCAATAGACCCCGGTCGTCCTGACCGAGAACCAGAACCGGCCGTTGTGGGCCCGATCGCGTCCCAGGACGGCCTGCCAGCACTCTTCCGGGCTGGGCATGGCGGTCGTGGCGAGCGCCGGGGTGGCGAGGGAGAGAGAGTGTTGGGTCATGGCACCATATGAGCCCTCTGACCCAACCTGCTCTATCCGGCTGCCGACGGCAATTCTGCTCATCCGGACCACGGGCGTCTCGCCCGCTCATGGGAAGAGCGGGCGAGACGCCCGCGGTCCAATGATGACCTCAGGACCAGTAGCCCCGGTCGGCCTCGAGCCGGGCGGTCGCCCGGTCGAGCCCGATGTCGCGCAGCAGGCGCTCGTCGAGCTCGCCCAGTTGGCGTCGCGATTTCGCAAGTTCGGCGCGGGTCATGATGTGCTCGAACCCGACCACGACCGCACCGGCCAGCAGCGCCATGGCGCGGCCGAAGGTGAAGGAAGAGGCTTCCGCGCGGGCGACATCCCGTACGCTGGACAGGGTCGACATGACTTAGCTCCGTTTGAAACGGACTGGGAACCGGATAGCCCCATACGTCTCGTTTCCGCGCGTTATTTGCGGTACAGTCCCTAATTGTTCAAAGGACGAAACCTCGGGAGAGGCTTAGAATTTTTATGATCGAGATTGTCCCATGAGCCGCTCTCAGCTGCCGCTCAACGCCCTCCGGGCTTTCGAGGCGGCAGCGCGCCACGCGAGCTTCACGCATGCCGCCGAGGAACTCCACGTCACCCAGGCCGCCGTCAGCCACCAGGTGAAGGCGCTCGAGGAACGGCTGGGCGTGGCGCTGTTCGTGCGCCGTCCGCGCGGCCTCGAGATCACCGGCGAGGGTGCGGCGCTGCTGCCCGATCTGCGCGATGCCTTCGACCGCATGACCAACGCGCTGGAGCGCGTCGGCCGCAAGGCCAACTCGGGCACGCTCAATGTCAGCCTGGTCACCACCTTCGCGCTCGGCTGGCTGGCGCCGCGCCTGCATCGTTTCCAGGCCAAGCATCCGGAGATCGAGGTGCGCATGACGACGACGCAGCGGCGCGTCGATTTCGCGCGCGAGGACTTCGATTGCGCGATCCGCTTCACCGTGCAGCCGGAGCCCGATCTGCATGCGACGCGGCTGTTTTCCGACGTTTTGACGCCGCTCTGCGGACGTCGCTACCGCGACAAGCTCAAGACGCTGGACGATCTCAAGCGCGTGCCGTTCATCGACATGACCTACGATCCGGAATGGTCGATCTGGCTGCGCGCGGTCGGCATGGGCGACTTCAAGCCCAAGCGCGTGCTGACCTTCGACTCGACGATGATCGCCGTCGAGGCGGCGATGGAAGGCGCGGGCGTCGCCGTCGGACCGCCGCAGCTGTTCCGCGAGGAGCTCGCCTCGGGCCGGCTGTTCCAGCCCTTCCCGCAGATCGTCGACAGCGGCAAGGCGTGGTGGTTCGTGTGCCCGCCGGCGTCGGCCAGCCGGCCGAAGACCAAGGCGTTCGAGGAATGGCTGATCGAGGAGCTGAGCGCCCCGCAGGCGCGCATGACGCGCCCGGCGCTCGCCGCCGCCAGCCGGCGGTGATCTGCGGCCGATTGCGCGCCGGCCGCCGGCGCGCTTGTGCCGGCCGGCCCAAGTACCTAGAAAAACTGGCACCTAGAAAAAATCAGTCGGGCGTCGTTCCGGCCCCGAGGAATTCTAATGGAGGACCGACCTTGCCGAACTGGCTCAGCGGCATCCGCAAGCCGACCGCCTGCACTGTGGGCAAGCTGGTGATCAGCGATCCCTGGGCGCGCGGGGAATCGCAGGTCTCGCCGGAATGCGGCGGCTTCTTCACGGTGACGAACAAGGGCGGGACGGCGGACCGCCTGGTCTCGGCCAGCAGCCGGCTTGCCGAGCGGATCGAGATCCACGCCATCAAGGTGGTCGGCGGCGACATCAAGATGCGGCCGCTGCCGGACGGCCTGCGCATCCCTGCCGACGCAACGCTGACCCTGAAGCCGCGCGGCTATCACCTGTTGATGCTCGGCCTCAAAGTGCCGCTGGCCAAGGGGGCCTCCCTGCCGGTGACGCTGGCTTTCGACAAGGCCGGCAGCGTCGAGATCGAGCTCGTCATCCGTGCAACCGGGCTGGTCGGCAAGGAGATCCTGGTCGAGGAGGCTCAGCGCGGATAGCGGTGGCGCTCGCCGAAGGCATCCTCGACGAGCAATCCCTGCGGATCGTCGCCAAGATGGCCCGGGCCGAGATAGCTGGGGCCGATTGGCACCTTGCCGTGCCCGCCCGGCACGTCGAGCACGTAGGTCGGCTGCGCCAGGCCGGACAGGCGGCCGCGCAAGGCCTTCATCAACGCCTGGCCACGTTCGATCGAGACCCGGAAATGACCGGTGCCGCGCACCAAGTCGGGATGATGCAGGTAGTAGGGCTTCACCCGCGAAGCGACCAGCGCGCGCATCAACCGGTCGAGGGTCTCGAGATCGTCGTTGATTCCGGCCAGCAGCACCGTCTGGCCGAGCAGCGGAATGCCCGCATCGGCGAGGCGAGCCAACGCGGCGCGCGTTGCGGTGCTGAGCTCGCGTGGATGATTGCAGTGGACGCCGAGCCACAGCGCGGCGCGGCGCCCGCGCAGGGCAGCGAGCAGCTCGTTGGTCACCCGTCCGGGATCGACAATGGGCACCCGGCTATGGATGCGCAGCACCGCCACATGGTCGATTGCGTCGAGTCGGGCGAGCAGTTCGGCGAGGCGGCGCGGCGCCAGCATCAGCGGGTCGCCGCCTGTCAGGATGACCTCCCAGATCTCGCGATGTTCGCGGATGTAGGCGAGGGCGCTGTCGAGCTCACCCGCTGACAGGGCCTCGCCGCCGGGACCGACCTTCTCGCGCCGGAAGCAGAAGCGGCAATAGACCGGACAGACATGCAGGGGCTTCAGCAGCACGCGGTCGGGATAGCGGTGCACGATGCCCTTGACCGGCGAGCGCGCCTCGTCGCCGATCGGGTCGGCGAGCTCGTCGGCCGAGACCTCGGTCTCGGCGGCATCCGGCACGAACTGCCGGGCGATCGGATCGCGCGCCGGATCGCGCCGGTCGATCAGGGCCAGCATGTCGGGCGTGAGCGCGATCGCCATCGACTGCGCGGCCTCGGCCAGCCGCGGGTCGGCCGTCAGCAGGCGCTCGCGTTCGAGCGCCTCCAGGCTGCGCAATGTCTCCATGGCGGCGTGCCATAGCGCGAAACGGTGCGGCCAACCAGCCACATCATTCCTCCCCGAAATCGGACCGTAATCGGGCCGTAATCGGGGGAGGTGCCCCATAGGCGTTAAAATAGAAGGAGACCTCATCCTGAGGAGCGCCTGAAGGGCGCGTCTCGAAGGATGGGCCACACAGGAGCTCGTTGGAAAAGCCGTGTCGCAGCACCCTCACTGTTGCCGACCAAAGGGCGAAGGTTCCGTCGTCCGAATCGAGACGCGGCCCTCCGGGCCGCTCCTCAGGGTGAGGTCCCTTGTATTTTAACGCCTATGGGAAGGTGCCGCGTCATAGGGGCCTTCGCCGCGGCGTAGCGGCGAAGGCCGCGCAGGCGGGGCGGAGGGGAAGGCCACAGGCGAGAGCCCCGACGTCGGAACTCACAAATCTCTTGTGGGGCTCTCCCCCTTGCCCTTCGGGCCACCTCCCCCGATGACGGAGGAGGGAGGACTACACCGCCGCCTTGACGTGCCTGCTCAGCGCAAAGCCCTCGTAGCCCTTGGCGGCCACGGCGTCGCAGTGGCGCTTGTAGCGGTCGAAGCCGCCGACATAGGGCATGAACACGCGCGGCTTGCCAGGAATGTTGGCACCCATGTACCAGGAATTGGCCAGCGGATAGAGCGTGCTGTCGGCGACCGCGTTGACGTGGCCGACCCACGCCGCTTCCGCCTGGGCCGATGCCTCGATGCGGTCGAGACCGCGGGCGCGCATATGGTCGAGGCAGTCGGCGATCCAGTCGACGTGCTGCTCGATCGAGGCGATCATCTGCGTCTTGACGCCCGGGCTGCCCGGCCCGGTCACGACGAACATGTTGGGGAAGCCCGACACCATCAGGCCGAGATAGGTGAGCGGCCCACCCTCCCAGTGGTCGCGCAGCACGGCGCCGGCGCTGGTGCGCACGTCGATTTCGCGCTGCGCGCCGGTCATGGCGTCGAAGCCGGTCGCGAACACGATGGCGTCGAGCTCGAACGTCTGCTCGCCCTTCGTCCGAAGGCCGGTCTCGGTGATGCGGTCGATCGGATCGCTGCGCACGTCGACCAGGGTGACGTTGTCGCGGTTGTAGGTCTCGTAATAGTTCGTATCGAGGCAGAGCCGCTTGGTGCCGATCGGATGATCCTTGGGCGCCAGCAGCTCGGCGGTGCGCGGGTCCTTCACCGTGCCACGGATCTTGTTGCGCACGAACTCCGACGCCGTGTCGTTCGCCTCCTTGCTCACCAGCAGGTCGGTGTAGGCGTAGAGGAAGCTGATGCTGCCGCCCTCCTGCCACTTGGATTCGTAGGCGGCGTTGCGCGCGTCGTCGGGGACGGCGAGCGCCGGATGGGTCGGCTTGGGATGGCCGGCGATCGCGAATGGCGTGTCGGCCGCCGCCCGGCGCCGCGCGGGATACTCCGCCTTGTGGTTCCTCTCGCGGGTCGGGTCCATCGGCGCGTTGCGCGCCGGCAGGCTGAAATTGGCGGTGCGCTGGAAGACATGCAAGTGCCTGGCCTGGCGGGCGATGATCGGGATCATCTGCACGCCCGACGAGCCGGTACCGATCACGCCGACGCGGAGGCCGGTGAAATCGACGCCATCATGCGGCCACAGACCGGAATGGTACCACTTGCCGCGGAAGCTCCCGAGGCCTGGGAAGTCGGGCACGCGCGGCGTCGACAGGTTGCCGGCGGCCATCACGCAATAGCGCGCCTGGATCGTCTCGTCATCGGCGGTCCGCAGCACCCATTGGTTGGCTGCGCCGTCGAACACGGCGGAGACGATGCGGGTGTCGAGCTGCACGTCGCGGCGCAGATCGAAGCGGTCGGCGACGTGGTTGATGTAGCGCAGGATCTCGGGCTGAGTGCCGTAGCGCTCCGGCCATTTCCACTCCTGCTGCAGCTCGTCGGAGAAGCTGTAGGAATACTCCAGGCTTTCGACGTCGCAGCGCGCGCCGGGGTAGCGGTTCCAGAACCAGGTGCCGCCGATGCCCGAACCGGCCTCGTAGGCGCGAACCTTCAGGCCCTGGCCACGCAACCGATGGATGGCATAGAGACCGGCCAGGCCGCCGCCAACGATGGCGACATCGAGGGAGACCACATCGGGTTGGCGGGAGGCGGGACCGTGCGAGGCGTCGGGCATGAGTCTGATCCGGTAATCTTTTGCTGTGCGGATGGTGAGTTCGTGAGGCGTTCCGAACGGTTGCCTGTCGGGGGTGATTTGGCAAGGTGCGACCCCTCCGCGACGCTCGGAGCCGGCATGCGTGCAGAGCGGTCCAGCAAGACGGCGAGCACGATGGCTGCTCGCATGTTTCAGGCTTATGATTACATAATGACAAGGTGGCTCCGCTAGCTCCGTGGACCAGTCGATCCCCTCGGCGTCCGGGCGAATTGGTGCCTCCCAACCGACCGTCGGGGTCCTGCCGCGCCAGCAGAACACGCGCGCGCGCTTCCGCGTGCCGCTGTCCCCGAAGTTCCTGGCGGCCATCGTCATCGTGCTGCTGGCTCTCGCTTATGGCGGCTACGAACTCTACCTGCGTTGGACCCACATCTACGAATACGATGCGCGGGTCAGCGCCGACATCGTGACCATCTCCAGCCGCGCCGAGGGCTGGGTGATGGAGATGCCGGCGCCGGAAGGCACCCGCGTCGCCGCCGGGCAGATGGTGGCGCGCATCGACGATCGTACGGTCAAGCTGCGAGCCGATTCATTTCGCGCCCAGATCGAGGGCGTGCGCGCTGAGCGCACCAAGTTGCGCGCCGAGCGTCGCCTCAGCCTCGGCCAGGTCGATGCGCTCACCAAGACCCGGGTGGCGGCCGTCGAGGCACGCGCCAAGGCGCTGTCGGCGGCGAAGTCCGATCTCGATCTCGCCAGGCTCGATTTCGAGCGCAACAAGGTGCTGTTCGAGCGCCGCGTCGTCGGCGAGCGGCAGCTGCAGGTGGCGCACGCAGCGGTCGAGAAGCTTGAAGCCCAGGTCCTGCAATCCAAGGCCGAGCATCAGCAGGCGCTGGGCGCGCTCGAGGAGGCCAAGGCCGAGACCGACAAGATCGGCGTCATCGACGCCCAGATCGCCGCCCTCGACCATCAGGTCGCCAACCTGGCGGCGCAGATGCGTCAGCAGCTGGTCGACATCGAGGATCGCACCATCCGCAGCCCGATCCCGGCCGTTGTCGATCGCACTTTCGTGCTGCCCGGCGAGTACGTCGCATCGGGCCAGCGCATCCTGCTCTTGCACAATCCCGACGAGGTCTGGGTCGAGGCCAACATCAAGGAGACTCAGGTCGGTCGCCTCAAGATCGGCCAGAAGGTCATCGTCTCGGTCGACGCCTATCCCGGCGAGAGGTTCGTCGGCCGGGTCGGGCGCATCGGCAGCGCCACCACGGCCCGCTTCGCCTTGCTGCCGACGCCCAACCCCTCCGGCAATTTCACCAAGATCACCCAGCGGGTGCCGGTCAAAATCGACATGGTCGAGATGCCCAAGCCGCTGACGCCGGGGATGATGGTCGAAGTCGAAATTGACGTCCGCTAACAGCGCCGGCCAGCCCGCCCCCATCCAGCCTGCTCCCGTTCAAACGGCGCAGGTCCTGAGCGAGCGTTTCGGTCCGGCCTATCGCTGGCTGGTCACCATCACCGGCATGGTCGGCGTGGTCTCGATGGTGCTGGCGATGACCACGGTCAACGTGGCGGTGCCCGACGTGATGGGCGCCTTCGGCATCGGCCAGGACAAGGCGCAGTGGATGTCGTCGGCCTACATGGCGACCATGACCGCCGGCATGCTGATCAACGCCTGGGTGGTGGGCGTGCTGGGCGAACGCCGCACCTTCGTTGGCGCGCTGGTGTTCTTCTCGATCGGCGCCGTGCTGGGCGGCTCGGCGCCGAACGAGGACATCCTGATCTTCTCCCGTATCCTGCAAGGCTTCAGCGCCGGCATCGCCCAGCCGCTGGTGATGGCGACCATCTTCACGGTCTTTCCGGCCGAGCGCCGCGGTATGGCAATGGGCGTGTTCGGCTTGGGCGTCGTGTTCGCGCCGGCGATCGGCCCCACCCTCGGCGGGTTGATGATCGAGTATTTCTCCTGGCGCTACGTCTTCTACATCTCGCTGCCATTTTGCGTCATCGCCGCGGCCATGGGCATGGTGTTCATGCCGACTCGGCGCATTCCCAAGACGATTCCGCCGTTCGACTGGCTGGGCTTCGGCCTGCTCTGCCTCGCCCTGTTCGGCCTGATGACCGGCATCGCCGACGGCCAGCGCGAGGGCTGGGAGTCCGACACGATCGTGCTGCGGCTGACAGTCGGTGCCGTCGCCGGCGTGGCCTTCGTCACCTGGGAGCTGCACACGCCGCGGGCGCTGCTCGACATGCGCATCTTCGCCAGCATCGAGTTCTCGGCGGCCGCCCTCATCGCCTTCATCTTCGGCGCCGGCATGATGGGCTCGACCTACGTCATCCCGGTGTTCGTGCAGACCATCATCGGCTTCACGCCGCTGCTCGCCGGCCTGATGATGATGCCGGCCGGCATCATGCTGGCCTTCATCTTTCCGATGGCCGGCCGCCTGGCCGATGCCATCCCGGCCTCGACCATGATCATCTTCGGGCTGGTGCTGTTCGCCATGGGCTTCGCCTTCATGACGGCGGCGGATGTCGATACGACATTCTGGACCCTGGTCGCCATGGTCATGGTCTCGCGGCTCGGTCTCGGTTTCATCAACCCCAGCCTCAATGCGGCCTCGCTCAAGGCCTTGCCCGCCGACAAGGTGCGCCAGGGCGCCGGCGTCGCCAATTTCATGCGCCAACTCGGCGGCGCCTTCGGCATCAACGGGATGGTGGCGTTCTTCGAGGTGCGCACCCGCTTCCATGCCGATGCGCTCACCGCCACGCAGGATTGGGGCAACCGTACCACCGAACGCCTGATCCTGCTGATCGAGCAGCTCCTGCAGCGTGACGGCCTGCCGGTCCAGCAGCAGAAGGCGGGCGCGTTGGAGTATCTCGGCGCAATCCTGCAAGCCAAGGCCCAGATGCTGGCATTTTCCGACACTTTCATCGTCGTGGGCGTGGTCGCCCTGGCGGCCCTGATTCCCGCCGCCATGCTGTCGCGCTCGGAGCGACGCGCACGCCGGCTGGCCTGGACCATGGGCGGGCGCTAGCTTCCTGCCAATCGAGACGCAGGGAAGGAAGCAGCGCATGGCCGTGCATCCGGCAATCACCCCCAGGCATTGGACGCCGTCGGCGACGCTGCCCAGGGAGCCCGTATCGTTCACCGGGGTAACGGCCGACGAGATGCTCGAGCGGGCGCGTGGCCTCGTGCCGGGGTTCGCCGAACGGGCCGCCGAGTGCGAACGCCAGCGCCGCCTGATCGACGACAACGAGCGCGATCTGCACCGCACCGGGCTGTTCCGCATCATGCAGCCGGCGCGGGTGGGCGGGCCCGAGCTCGATCTTCGCGTCATGGTCGATGTCTGCGCCGAGATCGCCAAGGTCTGTCCGTCGACCTCGTGGAACCTCGGCAATCTTTCCAGTCACCACTGGCTGCTCGGCTATTTCGAGCCGGAGATGCAGGAGGAGATCTGGAATGCCTCGCCCGACACGCTGATCGCCACCTCGCTGGCCTTTGCAGCCGGGCGCGGCCGCAAGGTCGATGGCGGCTACGAGGTCAGCGGCCGCTGGCCCCTGTCGTCGGGCGTCGACAACTCGGACTGGAACATGCTGGGCTTCATGGTGCGCGAACGCGACGACGGCCCGCCGGTCGATCAGCGCTTCGCCCTGGTCCATCGCTCGCAGTACGAGATCATCGACAATTGGCACGCGGTGGGGCTGGCCGGCACGGGCTCCAAGGACGTCGCCACCAGCAAGCTGTTCGTGCCCGACATCCAGACGATCACGGCGTGGGCGCTGAACGGCCAGCCGCATCCGGGCTCGAAAGTGAACCCCGGGCCGATCTTCCGGCTGCCGCTGCTGGCGCTCGGGCCGTATGTGCTGTCCGGCGTTCTGCTGGGATGCGCCAAGGGCGCCTACGAGTCGACGGTCGGTGCGGCGCGCCGGCGGCTCACGACCAACACCGGCGTTCCGGTCAATGCCAGCCAGGCGACGCAGATCAAGGTCGCCGAGGCGAGCGCGCGCATCGATACCGCCGAGATGCTGATGCAGCAGGCCTGCGATCACGCCATGGCGGTGGCGCGCTCCGGCGCCGAGTTCACCCACGACATCAAGGTGCGCTACCGCCGCGACGCCTTCTTCTCCGCCCGCATGTGCGTCGAGGCGGTCGACATCCTGATGGGCATTGCCGGATCGGGCGGTCTCTACCTCACCAGCACCATGCAGCGCCTGTTCCGCGACGCCCACGCCGCCAACGCCCACGTCATGTTCTCGACCGACCTGCAGGGTACGCTGTTCGGCCAGCATGCGCTCGGCGTCCAGGGTCCGCCGCCGCTGCTGTGAGTCATGCTCATCCGGAGCGTCCCGCTCGCTCATGAGCATGAGCGAGCGGGACGCTCGCGGTCCGGAAGAGCATGACTTTTGACGGGACACCGTGCATGCGCCAAAGTCCGCGCCATGCTCGATTCATCGCTCAAGACCAGAATCATGTCCGAGGTCGATCGTCGCTTCGACGATCAGACCAAGGTGCTTGCCGACCTCGTCAAGATTCCGTCGACGCGTTTTCGCGAAGCGCCGGCGCAGGACATGATGGCGCGCCTGTTCAAGGAGGACGGGCTCGGCGTCGATCGCTGGCAGATCAAGATCGACGATCTCAAGCACTTGCCGGGCTACTCGCCGCATTCGCAGGACTACGACGACGCATGGAACGTGGTCGGCGCCTGGCGGCCCTCGAGCCCGAAGGGGCGGTCGCTGATCCTGAACGGCCACATCGATGTCGTGCCCGAGGGCCCGCACGAGATGTGGTCGCGGCCTCCCTTCGTTCCGGTCATACGCGACGGCTGGCTGTACGGCCGCGGCTCGGGTGACATGAAGGCCGGCCTCATCCTCAACGTATTCGCCCTGCGAGCCCTGCGCGCCCTCGGCTACCAGCCTGCCGCCGACGTCTACCAGCAGTCGGTGGTCGAGGAGGAGTGCACCGGCAACGGCGCGCTCGCCTGCCTGCAGCGCGGCTATCGCGGCGATGCCGCGCTGATCCCCGAGCCGTCCTCGGGCGTGCTGACGATCGCCCAGGTCGGCGTCATGTGGTTCCAGGTCAAGGTGACCGGCCATCCGGTGCATGTCTACAAGGCCGACGCCGGTTCGAACGCCATCGAATCGGCGTTCCGCCTTATCCAGGCGCTGCGCGAGCTGGAGAAGAAGTGGAACGAGAAGAAGGCGCACGACCCGCACTTCCACAGCCATCATCACCCGGTGAACTTCAACGTCGGCAAGATCGCCGGCGGTGACTGGGCGAGCTCGGTGCCGGCCTGGTGCACCTTCGACATGCGCGTCGGCGTGCTGCCGACGCAGACCCTCAAGGAAGCGCGCCAGGAGATCGAGGATCTGATCCGCAAGGCCGCCGCCAATGACTCGTTCCTCGGCAACAACCCGCCGAGCGTGACCTGGGAGGGCTTCCAGGCCGAGCCTTTCGTACTGAAGAACCACGAGCAGGTGCGCGGCGTGCTCGCCGAGGCGCACAAGACGGTGTTTGGCTATGACCTCCTGGACAAGACCTCGACCGGCACCGCCGACAACCGCTTCTTCGGCCTCTATGCCGGCATCCCGGCGCTGGTCTACGGCCCGCAATCCGACGACATCCACGGCTTCGACGAGAAGGTCAATCTCGAATCGGTCCGCAAGATCACCCAGGCAACGGCGCTGTTCATCGCCGAATGGTGCGGGCTGCAGGCGTCGTAGCGCAAGCAAGGAGGAAGGCTTCGAGGGCTCGGGTCAAGCATGACGGGGAGGCCGGCTACGGCGCCGATGCAAGCACCCATGACGTGTTCACGCGACTTGTCGAGGTGCCGGCGCTGCGTCTCGTGATCAAGCTGGGGGACGTCGGTGATGGTGCTGCGCCTGCGCTTCCGGCCGCGGCTGGCAGTGATCGCCCGATCAATACCGATCCCAACATCGTGTCGTATCTCGCCTTCACCTCTGGAACTAGATGTGCTTCGGCAGCGCCCGGGCTGCGGCGCCGAGTGACTGGATCATAGCCGCGGCCGCCGGAGAGAGCGGCGTGTCGGCCCGCGAGAAGATGCCGATCGTCGGGGGCGAGATCTTCTCCCGAAGGCGCCACCGCTGCACGAATCGGTCGGCCAGGGACAGCTCGGTCAGCTCGCGCAGGACCAGCCCCAGCAAGTCGCTGCGCGCAATCAGGGCCAGCGCGGTGGCATACGACTCGCAATGCACGAGGGCCTTGGGGGGCGGCAGGCCCGACGCCTCGAACGTGCGCTCGAGCGCGCCGCGCGCGCCTGGCGGGTTGAAGATCAGCCAGTCGGCGGCCGCGAGTTCCTGCAAGGTCTTCGCGTGCGCCAGCGGATGCCCTCGGCGGCCCACGATGACCAGCTCGGGCTTGATCAGCGGCCGGAATTGAAGGCCGGCCTCGCCGCCCGGCGCGACGTTCTCGGAGATCGTGAAATCCAGCGTCTCGTCGCGCACGAGGGGCAGCAGCGCGGTCCTCATGCCTTCGCGAATCCGCACGTGCGCTCGTGGCCACTTGGCGCGGAACCGCGCCATGGCGTCCGGAACGAGGGGGACCGTGACCGCGGGGCCGACACCGAAGGCAACCGCCCCCTCACGGCTTCCGCGCAGCGCCGACAGGTCGTCCCGCGCCTTGCGCAGCTCGGCTTCGACCACGCGACCACGCGCGACGAAGGCGCGGCCGGCCGGCGTCAGCACGATTCCCCGCGCGGTCCGCAGCACCAGCTGCGCGTGCAGCTCCCGTTCGAGCTGCGCCAGGCTCTTGCTCATGGCCGGCTGGGAGATGCCGATGCGCCGCGCGGCGGCGCGCAGGCTGCCCGCCTCGACGACAGCCAGAAGGTCGCGAATCTGGTTCAGGCGCATGGCAGCGATAACCATACGTTATCGGCCGGGATCGCGCAGCATCTTACGGCCCTCGTCGCGCCGGTGATCTACTGGCGCTCGAGGCTGACGGGAGCAGACAAATGTACCTGGCTCGATTGATCGCCGTCCTCTTGGTCTATGTCTGCGCGCTGCCGGCGGTCGCGCAGGAGTATCCTTCCGGCCCCATCCGGATCATCGCTCCGTCCCCGCCGGGCAGCCCGCGCGATATCCGCGCCCGCTGGGTGGCAGAGCGTCTGGCGCCGGCGCTGGGACAGCCGGTTATCGTCGAGAACAAGGCCGGCGCCGGCGGAAACATCGGCATGCAGGCCGCTGCGAAGAGCCCTGCCGACGGCCTTACGCTGGTCATCGTGGACACGGGTACGCTGGCACAGAACCCGCACCTGTACCTTCGGCCAGGGTATGATCCTTTCGGCGATTTCATCCCGGTGGCCCGGCTGGTCGATTCCCCCTTGATGATGGCGATTCATCCGGAGGTGCCCGCGCGATCGCTGACCGAGCTGATCAAGCTGGCGCAGGAAAGGCCGGGACAGCTCTCCTATGGCTCGTCGGGCATCGGCACGCCTCCCCACCTGGCGGGAGAGCTGTTCAAGAGATTGGCCGGCATCGACGTTGTGCACGTGCCATACAAGGGCGCAGCACCTGCGCTTGCCGACCTCCTGGGCGGACGGATTGCGTACACGATCGACGGTCTTTCCATGCAGATGCAGCCGGTCAAGGCCGGCAAGCTGCGCGCGCTTGCCGTGACCGGCACGAGCCGCACGGCGGCCGCGCCCGACGTGCCGACCTTCATCGAATCCGGACTTGCAGACTACGAGTACCGTGCGTGGATGGGGATCGCCGTGCCCGCGGGCACGTCCAAGGCAATCGTTGCGCGCCTCAACCAGGAGCTGGTCAAGTTGTTGCGCCAGCCGGACGCGAAGGCCTGGTTCGCCGCCCAGGGTGGCGATGTCGTCGGCGACGATCCGGAAACATTCGCCGCGGTGGTGCGGGCTGATCATGCCCGATGGGGCAAGGTGATTCGCGAGGCAGGCATCGCCGCGGAATAGCTAGCTCTCGAGCGTCAATGACAGCAAGCGCGGGAGCCCAGGGTTCCGGCGATCCGTCGGATGACGAGCGCTACCGCATCCTCCTTACCGAGGCGAAGAGCCCGAGGGCCACGCCGCCCAACACCACCGCGATGCCGACGAAGCGCAGGCCACTGACCGGCTCGCCGACCAGCCAGGCGGCGAAGGCGAGGGCGACGCAGGGCACCAGAAGGGAGATCGGGCCGACCTTGGCGGCCGGATAGGTGCGCAGCAGCGTGCCCCAGATCAGGTAGCCCAGCCACATCACCGGCGCGACGGTGTAGAAGAGCACGAGCCAGCCCTTCAAGGTCGGTTCGAGGATCGGCGCGAGCAGCGCCGCCGGGCCCTCCATGACCAGGGCGACGACGGCGAGCGGCGGTGTCGGCAGCAGGCTCGCCCACGCCGTGACGGCGAACATCGACACGCCGCGCGCCGCCCGGAAGAAGAGGTTGCCGGTCGCCCAGCTCAGCGCCGACATCAGCGCCAGCAGGATGGCGAGGATGGTGGCACTGCCTTCCACCGAGCGGCCGATCAGGACCACGCCGACTGTGGCGATGGCGAGGCCCAACCATTGGCCGAACGTCGCATGCTCGCGCAGAACGAGCGCTGCGAGCACGACCGTGAGCGGGCCCTGAAGCTGGACGAGAACCGACGTCAGGCCGGGCGGCAGTCCGGCCTGCATGGCGAAGAACAGGAAAACGAACTGGCCGCCGAACATGAAGGTGCCGATGCCGGCCAGCATTGCCCACGAGATTGCCGGCCTGGGCAGGAACAGCACCGGCAGCGCCGCCAGCACGGACCGCCAGACGGCGAAGGTGAAGGGCGAGAACTCGTCGAGGCCGAAGCGGATGACGGTGAAGTTCAACCCCCACATCGCCACGATGAGCGCGGCGGCGAGCGCGTGGACCGGCTTCAAGCGATCATAGCCATACCCAGGGCCGCGCCGTCTTGTCGGTGCCCTGCCACGCGGCGATCGCGTCCCTGTGGGTCATGGTCTGGGCAATGTCGTCCAGCCCGTTCAGCAGCGCGTGCTGGCGCCGCGCATCGACCTCGAAGGGAATCGTGCGCCCGGTCGGCGAGATGACCTGGCAGTTCTCGAGGTCGACGGTGATCCGCGCGTTGCCGGGCGAGGCGCGGGTCTCCTCGGCCAGCCGCTCGACTTCCTCGATCGGTAGTCTTATCGGCAGCAGACCGTTCTGGAAGCAGTTGTTGAAGAAGATGTCGCCGTAGGAGGGCGCGATCACGGCCTTGACGCCCATGCCGGCGAGCGCCCACACCGCGCCTTCGCGACTGGAGCCACAGCCGAAATTGTCGGCCGAGAGGATGATGGGCGCGCCGCGATAGGGCGCCTGGTTGAACACGCAGTCAGGGTTCTCGCTGCCGTCAGGCTTGAAGCGGATCTGCTCGAAACAGTAGGGGCCCAAGCCTTCGCGGCCGGTGTTGTTGACGAGGCGCTCGATGCGGATGACGAGATCGGTGTCGACGTTCTGGCGCATCAGCGGGGCGGCGACGCCGGTCACCTTGGTGAATTTTTCCATCCTGCTTCCTCCGACCTCGCTCCCGAGAGCTTGTGACTCAATTCGCCGGACTCACGCTCCTGTCTTCCCCCTGTGGTGCTGTTTGCAGCGCCACAGGGGGAGGACAGGAGCGTGCAGACAAACTCGAGGCATCAGATTAGAGCTTTCGCACATCGGTGATGGCGCCCTTGATCGCTGCAGCGGCGGCCATCGCCGGGCTGGCGAGATGGGTACGCGCGCCCGGCCCCTGGCGGCCGACGAAGTTGCGGTTCGAGGTCGAGACGCTGCGCTGGCCCGGTGGCACACGCTCGCCATTGGAGGCGATGCACATCGAGCAGCCGGGCTCGCGCCATTCGAAGCCGGCCTCGGTGAAGATGCGGTCGAGGCCTTCGGCTTCGGCCTCGCGCTTGACCCGCTCCGAGCCGGGCACGATCCAGGCATGGACGTGGGATGCCGTGCGCCGGCCCTTGGCGATCGCCGCGGCGGCGCGCAGGTCGGAGAGGCGGCTGTTGGTGCACGAGCCGATGAACACCCAGTCGACCTTGGTGCCCTCGATCGGCTTGCCGGGCTCGAGGCCTTGGTATTGCAGGGCGGCCGTCCACGCGGCGCGTTTCTCTTCAGGACCGGAGGCGGGATCGGGGATCGGCCGGTCGACGGCGATCACGTGCTCGGGGCTGGTGCCCCAGGTGATTTGCGGCGCCACCTTGCGCATGTCGATCGTATGCTCGCGGTCGAACTCGGCGTCCGGGTCGGAGGTCAGGGTGCGCCAATGCGCCAGCGCACGATCCCACAGCGCTTCCCTGGGCGCGTAGTCGCGGCCGTGCAGATAGGCGAACGTGGTGTCGTCGGGCGCGACCATGCCGGTCCGCGCGCCCATCTCGATCGAGAGATTGCAGATCGTGAGCCGTCCCTCGACGGGCAGGCCGCGGATCGCCGAGCCGGCATACTCGACGGCATGGCCGGTGCCGGCCGCGGTGCCGACGTCACCGATCAGGTGCAGGATCATGTCCTTGGGCGTGACGCCTGCCGGGATGGCACCGTCGAAACTCACGCGGAAGCGCCGGGGCTTGCGCTGCACCATGGTCTGCGTGGCGAGCGCGTGCACCAGCTCGGACGAGCCGACGCCGAAGGCCAGCGCGCCCATGCCGCCATGCGTGCAGGTGTGGCTGTCACCGCAGATCAGCGTCGTGCCGGGCAGCGTGAGCGCGAGCTCGGGCCCGATGACGTGGACGATGCCGTTGCCGTCCTGGCCGATGTCGAACAGGCGAATGCCGTGCTGCGCGGTGCTGGCGCGCATGCCGCGGATCAGCGGCTCGCCGGGTGGAAAGGTCTTCTCGGTGCGGCCCGGCGCCGTCGAGATGGCGTGGTCGGGCGTGGCGTAGATCAGCTGCGGCTGGGCGGGTGCATAACCCTTCTCGCCGGCCTCCTGCAGCGCGCGGGCGCCCGACAGGTCGTGCAGCAGCAGCCGGTCGATGTGCAGCAGGACGAAGCCGTTGCCGAGATCGGTGATGACGTGGCTGTCCCAGATCTTGTCGAACAGGGTCTTGGCCATGGTGCTCCTCCGCGTGCGGCGGATATCAGCATCTCTCCAGGCGCGCCGCCAGCGCTTCGCTGTCCTTCGCGTCGATCACTTCCAGGGTGCGATACCAGGGCGAGACGCCGTCGTGCGGGCCCAACAGCCAGTCGGGCGGATCGCCGCGCAACAGGACCGCCGGAATGCCGAGCCGGGCGGCAAGGTGGATCGGCCACGAGTCGTCGCCGACGACCAGGCGGCAGCGCAGGATCTGCATGCTGTCGCGCTCGATCTCGAGCCCTGCGGGCGGGTCGCTGGGCGCGAACCAGCCAATGCGCGACGCCGGCTCGGCGGTGACCTCGAGAGGGCCGGGTGCGGGCAGGGCTTCGAGCGTCCAGCCGAGCAGATACGGCAGGCTGCGCAGCGGCGCCGCCGCGGCGAAGCCGTCGAGCGGATCGCCGCGCCGCGCCGTCGGGCCATCGAGCCAGGAATCGAGAGTCGCCGAACACTGCACGACCGCATCGACCCCGCGCGCCAGCATCAGGGTGTCGCGCATGGCTGCGTCGCTGTCGATGTCCGTCTGCTCGGGATAGACCAGCAGGCGGCCAGCGAGCGGCTCGCCCTGCCAGCGCGGCAGCTCGGGCGTATAGCGCTCGCCGGCGATCTCCAGCCGTGCCTCGTAGTCACCGAGCCCGCGCAGCCAGTCGCCCTGGCGCAGCAGCAGTTCGCCGCGACGCAGCCGGAGCTGCGGGTCGCTCGGGCGGCTCACCAGGGCGCTTTCGATGTCCGACAGGGCGCCGATCCAGTCGCCGCGTGCTGCCATCAGTCGCGCGCGCGCCGATAGCGAGGGAAGCAGACGATGATCGATCGCCAGGGCGTCGCCATAGGCCTGCTCGGCTTCGGCGCTTCGTCCGAGCGCTTCGAGCGCGCGTCCCCGATTGTGGGCGATCGCGGCATCGTCGGGCTTGAGCCGGCCCGCGCGCTCGAGCGCGACCAGGGCCTCGGCGTGCTCGCCCAGCACCATCAGGCAGCCGGCGAGATTGACCTGGGCGGCGGCTTCTCGCGGCAGGAACTTGGCCGCTCGTTCGAGCGGCTCGCGTGCCTCGGCGAACCGGCCGAGCTTGAGGCGGGCCTGCCCGAGGATGTGCAGCGCCTGCCCCGAGTTGGGCCGTGCATCGGCGACTTGCGCCAGGAGCGGCTCTGCCCCGGCGAAGTCGCCGGCGGCGGCGCGCTGAACGGCATCGCGCGTCAGCGTCTGGATCTGAAGGTCGGAGAGTGCCACGAGCGGCCTCTAGCAGAGGCGACGACAAAGAAAAAGCGAAGGGTCCGAAATGGACCGCGGGCGCCTGCCCTGAACTTGCCGAAGGGTCTCGCCCGCTCATGGTCTTCCGCCGGGACCGCGCCACTCCAGTGGCGCTCATGGGCTGCGCAATCGACGAGAAGAGCGCCATTGGAGTGGCGCGGTCCCAGCCATGAGCCACGAGCGGGCAGGCGCCCGCGGTCCATTCAGGAACGCCAGAACGGCTTCTCTGCTTCGAAGCGCAACTGGCTGCGGCTGAGCCCGAGATCACGGATCGTGCAGCCGTGCAGTGTCGAGACCTCGGCGCGACTGCGGGCGCGGCATCGCCATTCGGCGAGGAGCGGGCGCAGGATTGACGTTGCATGACGGAGGCGCCGGGCCATGGCGCCATTTCAGGCGCGGGTGGCCGAACCCTCTATCCGGCGGCCGACGCCAATTGCCATGGGCGGTGGGCAAAGAAAAAGGCCGGCGGTCGACAGGGAGGCTGAAGGTCGACCGCCGGCCAGGATCCGGAGGGGGGATAGGCCCGGCAGGGTAGGAAAGGGCCTGCTCCGGAAGGCGGGAACTAGCTGCGCCAGAACGGCTTGCTGGCCTCGAACTGGACTTCGCCGGTGCTCAACCCCAGATCGCGGATGGTGCGTGCATCGAGGTTGGCCAGCTCGCGGCGCTCCTGGGCGCGGCGGCGCCACGTGGCGAGGATCTGGCCGAGAACCTCGAAAGTGCCTGCCAGGGGCGCCTGAGAGCGATAGTGGAGTGACACGTTGGCCATGGGACTCTCCTTGAAATCAGTGCGTCTTTGCTGAGCTGGATTTGTGGCCCGGCAGGGTCCTTTACAAATGACCGTTTGTCCTGTTTTGATAAATTTCCCTCATGCATCTGGAGAGCCATGAAGCGCACCCTGCCCCCGCTCAACGGCCTGCGAGCCTTCGAGGCGGCCGCCCGTCATATGAGCTTCACGGATGCGGCCGACGAGCTCAGCGTCACCCAGGCCGCGATCAGCCACCAGGTGCGCGGTCTCGAGCAGCGGCTCGGATTAAAATTGTTCGTGCGGCGCAATCGCTCCCTGCTGCTCTCCGAGGCGGGCCAGGCCTACCTGCCCGCGGTGCGCGCGGCCTTCGACCAGCTGAACGAGGCGACCGAGAAGCTCCTGCAGAAGGATCGCGGCGGCCATCTCACCGTTACCACCACGGCGTCCTTCGCCATGAAATGGCTGGTGCCGCGGCTCGGCGGCTTCCAGCGCACCAATCCGGAGGTCGACGTGCGGGTCAGCACCTCCACCGACCTGGTCGATTTCGCGCGTGAGGACGTCGACATCGGCATCCGCTACGGCAGGGGCCACTGGCCGTCCCTCAGCGCCGAGCGGCTGCTCACCGAGGACGTCATGCCGGTCTGCGCGCCGTCCCTGGTCAAAGGACCGAATGGCCTGAAGAAGCCGGCCGATCTCAAGAACTTCACGCTCCTGCATATCGGCAACTTCCCGGACGACTGGCAGATCTGGCTGACCGCAGCGGGCGTCAAGGGCATCGACGCCTCGCGCGGCGTGTCGTTCGATTTCTCCCTGGCCGCCTACCAGGCGGCGATGGACGGCCTGGGCGTGGCGCTGGGCCGGCACAAGCTCGTGGCGCCCGATCTCGAGGCCGGCCGCCTGGTGGCGCCGTTCGACTTCAAGATGTCGACCGAGCTCGCCTACTACGTCGTCTACCCGCCCGAGGCGATCCGCCGACGCAAGATCAAGGCCTTTCGCGACTGGGTCATGTCCCTGGCCGAGGTCGCGCCGCGACAGCCGTAGGGCGGCAAGTTATTGCCGGGAGCGCGCCCCTTAGCGCGCCACTCCCGTGGCGCTCATGCGGACTGCGGGCGTTTCGCCCGCTCATGAGAAGAGCGGGCGAGACGCCCGCGGTCCAGAAGTCCATGAGCGCCGCTGGAGTGGCGCGCTCCCGGCAATGATCTTCATCTTCGAGGGTAGGCAGGGCGGGGTGCCCATGTCCGCAAGGCCATGACATCCCTTTTTAATTTGTATTTGCAAATAATATGATTGCGTTTGCAAATAACCCATGAGCATGATGCATGACAGCTGGAGGAGGCGCTCATGGAATTCGGTTACTTCACGCTGAGCGACAATCGCTATCCGAACAATCCGCGTACCGCCGAGGCGTTCCTGCAGGACATCTATGCAGAGGCGTTGTGGGCCGAGAAGGTCGGGTTGAACTCGGCCTGGATCGGCGAGCATCACTTCAATCTCCTAGGGGTGAACGCCTCGCCGCTCGCCATGCTGGCGCAGCTCGCGGGCGCCACCACGAAGCTTCGCCTGGCGCCGGCGGTGACGCTCCTGCCGGTGCATCATCCGCTGCACGTCGCCGAGGAATGGGCGACGCTCGACCTGCTGTCCGGCGGACGCGTCGACTTTGCCGCCGGTC
>NZ_JBFWZI010000135.1:0-20408 GCF_050185545.1 Reyranella sp.
GATCTATGTCGCGTATCTCGGGCGGGCGGCGGACCGGGCTGGTTTCGACTTCTGGCTCGATATGCTCGACCAGGCGAGCGTGTCGCGCACTCCCGCGGCGCTGCTCGCCGACCTGGCGGGCTCGTTCCGGTCGAGCGAGGAGGCGACGGCGCTCTATCCTCTCCTGGCCGATCCTTGCAGCGGACGACGGGGCAATCGGCGGCTTCGTGGCCCAGATCTACTCGAATCTGTTCGCCCGGCTGCCGGATGCAGCGGGCCTGGCCTATTGGGCGGGCAGATTCGCGCCCGGCTGGTGCGCGGGGAGCCCGTCGGCCCGATGCCGGTCGACATCATAGCCGGCGCGCAGAACACGGCCGCCGGCCAGGACATCACAACCCTGATGTCGAAGGTAGCCGTGACGCTGCACTACGTCGAGAAGCAGCGCAGCCGGGGCAGCAAGGCGGGCGGATCGCCGACATTCGCTCTATCGAGGTCGCCCATGGCGGTCGCCACACCCGCGGCCCCGTTCAGGAGGCCGCCCTTTTCCGTCACCGTTCCGGCGCCCAATGCCCGTGGCGGCCACAGGTCGCCGGCCGTCCTGAAGGTCGGCGAGGACCACGGATTCGGCCCTCGATCACCGTCGACGGATCGTGGACTTACGTGCTGGACGACGACGACGCAGCGGTGCAGGGACTGAACGACAGCGACACGCTGGTGGAGAGGATCGCCGTCACGACGGCGTACGGTACGACGCACACGGTGCTGGTCGCGATCGAGGGCCGCAACGACGCAGCGGTGCTGCCGCCGGCGGTGGCGACCGTGTCGAGCGCCGACGCCGAGCGGTCGGCGGGCGGCACGCTGACGATCAGCGATGTCGACGGCCCGGCGCGGCATTCGCGGCTCAGACCGCGACGGCCGGGATCTACGGCACGTTCTCGATCGATGCGGCGGGGATATGGCACTACACAGTGACCGTGCCGCCCGACGCGCTCGCCGGCGGCATGCCCCACAGCGACAGCTTCGTGGTGACCAGCGCAGACGGCACGGCGACGACGGTGACGGTGAACATCCTCACCGCGACCCGCGGCGGCGGCGAGGGTGACGGATCGTTCCGCGTCGATACGACGTTCCTCGCCCCGTTCATCGGCTTCGTCGTGCGCGGCGACGAGGCCGGCTGGAGCGTGTCGGCGGCGGGCGACGTGAACGGCGACGGCTATGCCGACGTGATCGTCGGGGCGCCGACCGACGACGACGACGGCGGGGACGCCGGCGAGGCGCATGTCGTGTTCGGCCGGGCGTCGGGTTTCGGGACTCTCGAGTACGGCCGCGCGGTGCTCGACCTGACGAGCCTGGCGCCGACCGACGGCGTCGTCCTCCAGGGCGACGGGGCTGCCGACAATACCGGCTGGGGCGTGTCGGCGGCGGGCGACGTGAACGGCGACGGTTACGCCGACGTGATCGTCGGGGTGCCGTTCGACGACGATGGCGGCGGCAATGCCGGCGCGGCCTATGTCGTACTCGGCCGGGCGTCGGGCTTCGGCAGCCTCGTCGCGCGCGCGGTGGTCGACCTCGGCAGCCTCGCGCCTGCGGACGGCTTCGTCATCCGAGGCAGCGCGGCGTGCGACAATGCCGGGCTAAGCGTGTCGTCCGCGGGCGACGTGAACGGCGACGGCTTGGACGACCTCTTCGTCGGCGCGCCGGCCGCGGCTGAAGCGTATCGTCGGCGGGCGACGTCAACGGCGACGGCCATGCCGACCCGATCGTCGGCGGCCGGCTGGGCAACGATGGCGGCGTCGATGCTGGCGAGGCCTACGTCGTGTACGGCCGAGCGGAGGGCTTTGGAAGCCTCGTCGACGGCCGCAGGGTCGTCGACCTTGGCAGCCTGGCCGCAGCGGCCGGCTTCTTCATCCAGGGCGATGTCCAGCACGACCGGGCAGGCTCCAGCACTTCGGCGGCGGGTGACGTGAACGGCGACGGCTTCGACGACCTGATCGTCGGGGCGCCCGGCAACGACGACGGCGGTAACAGCGCCGGAGGGGCGTATGTGGTGTTCGGCGGCAGGCCCGACGGTCCGGCCACCCGATTGCTATCGTGCAATATGACATATCTCTGACTTGAACCTGCGCAAGAGTGCAAGGCGCCGTTCCCTCCCGCGCCGGAGCGATATTGTTGATCAGCGTCCGTCCGCTACATCGCTGCCGGATGCGGTGGCGACCACGGCGCAGATCGCCGAGCTGCTGAACGTGACGCCGGTGTGGCCCTGGTCGCCGACATTCGCGCACGGGGAGCGCGCCGATGAGCCAGCCCACCGACCAGCGCGCGCAGGTCCTCGCCGCGATCGACGCGGCGCAGCGGGCGTTGGACGCGGCGCGCGCGCTCGTGGCCGGCGATGGTGGCCAGCCTGGTCGTCGCCATGCTTCCGGCCAGCCAGCCGTCGGTCACCTTCGCGTCCGCGAAAGCGTGGAAACGACTACGCGATCTCGAGCGCCTTCAGGATGTCGAGGCGCTTGTCGAGGAAGATCTGGGCCAGGCCGGAGAGGTGGCTGACATTGTCCTCGGGTGCCTCCAGGGTCTTGCCCTCCTTGATGAAGCGCTGGCCCTGCATCTGCAGAATCCCCCAGACATGCCCCGCCAGGTCGGCGGCGCTGCTCTTGCCCTGGCCGAGGCCGAGCAGGAAGAGCTGCTCCATGCGGCCGACGGCGGCGCCGGCGCCGGTCACCGGCGAGGCCAGGTAATTGATGTCGGCGGTGCTGCGGGAGCGTAGGCAGATCGCCTTGTTGAGCGCCTTGCTGTTGGCCCGCGTCGCGGCGGTCGGGACGCGCGCCGGCGTCACGTGGCCGATGCCGCTCAGTGCCATCAGCGCCTCCGCAACATGCGGCGGCGGGAGCGATTTCAGCTTGGGATGGCCGGCGATGCGCAGCATCGATTTCGGCTGGTAGTCGTTCTCGGCCAGCACCTCGAGCAGCGGCTTGTAGATGTGCTCCTGCAGCGTGCCCTCGCCGATCGCGCCTTGGACCTTGAGCGGTACGTCGGCCACCGGCGTCGTCAGCATGAAGCCCTGGCCCTGCATCAGCTCGGAGCGCTCGATCGGCGTCAGGCGGCGCAGGCCCTTGACGAAGATGTCGCGCCGGAACTGCTGGTTGACGAGATAGTCGCGCACCGATTGCTTCAGCACCGGGTGCTGGATGCCGGCCAGCAGCTCGGCGCCGTCCGGCGTCAGGTTGATGCCGTCAAGATGATCGGTGAGGTGAGCCGAGGCGGCGAAGGTGAGCTTGGCGTCGTTGAGCAGGCGGGCGACCTCCGAGAAGGCCATGAGATCCCAGTCGCGGTTGAAGTACTCGTGCGCCAGGTAGTTCTTAGGCTGATCGGTGATCCGCTCGAGGCGCTCCATGACGGCCGGGTTCAGCTCGAAGTAGAGCGCGCCCGAATCGGCAATGCTCCTGGCGAACTTCAGCGCCCCCTCAACCTTGCCGATCATGCCAGCGGCGTCCGATCCGGCGAGGTCGGAATGGAGCGTCATCAGGTGGCGCAGCGGCTCGGCCGGCGCCCACCCGGGGAAGCAGTTGTAGCTGACATAGACGATGCCACCGACTCTGAGCTTGCGCCGGATGAGATCGATGATGACCTGGCGGTTCTCCGCCGAGATCCAGGTCCAGATGCCGTGCAGGGCGATGACGTCGAAGTCGGGGAGATCGGGCCGATTGGCAAAGTCGGCGAAGGCCTCGTCAAACAGCCGCGCGCCGGAGCCACTTGCGGCGGCGAGGGCGCCAGCATGGGCGGCCTGGCTGGGGTTGAAGTCGGTTCCCCAGTACTGGCCGGTGTTGGCGGCGGCGTGGATGTTGATCGACAGGCCCTGGCCGAAGCCGAGCTCGAGGTAGGTGAGCTGGTCGCCCAGCGGCGGCGCCACCCCGGCATAAAGACAGGCCAGTCGCAGGATGTCGGGATGCAGCTCGCGATAATAGCCGTGGGTGTATTCGAGATCGGTGATGTAGCCGGAAGTCCAGTCCATGCGAGCCTCTTGCCCGGTAGCGTCCTAATTTGGCGTCGGAAGGTTGCCACTGATCGGTCCAGACTCACCCATGCGGCAGCAGGACTTGAAAACACAATTCTACCCTCAGAAACGCCGGAGCCAATCTAGGAAAAGGCGAGGCGGCAGGGGTGGCCGCTACTCCCCCGACCTGCTGGCCCCCGGAAGCGTTTCCTGAAGTTGCCCCGTTTTCGTGGACACCCGAACATTTGTGTTCCAGGAGTCCGCAATGGCCAAGAAGAGTGTTCCCTATTCGCCCGAGTTCCGACAGCAGATGGTCGAGCTTGTCAGGGCCGGTCGCAGTCCGGAAGAATTGGCGGGGGAGTTCGAGCCGTCGGCGCAGACGATCCGCAACTGGGTCGCGCAGGCGGCCGAGACGAAGGCCGCGGCTCGAACGGCCTGACGACAGTCGAGCGGCAGGAGCTGAGCCGGCTTCGGCGTGAGAACAAGCAGCTCAAGCTCGAGCGCGAGATCCTGTCAAAAGCCGCGGCCTGGTTCGCGCGGGAGACGAAGGCGGTTCCGTCGAAGGATTCCGATTCGTAAGCGCGCACCGGGCCATGTATCCGAATGCCGCCATGTGCCGAGTGCTGGGTGTCTCCACCAGCGGGTACTATGCGTGGTCGGCGCATGCGCCATCGGCACGGGCCACAAGCGACGGGCGCTGATCGAGCGGATCGACGCCATCCATGCCGCCTCGCGCGGCACCTATGGTTCGCCGCGCATCCATGCCGAGTTGGCAGCGAACGGCAACGCGGTCAGCCGCAAGCGGGTTGCCCGCCTGATGAAGGGGGCGGGACTGCGGGGCGTCTGCCGTCGGCGGTTCGTGACGACGACGGTACGCGATGGCGCCCCTCAGGCTCCCGATCTGGTCGATCGCAACTTCGTCGCCACGGCGCCCAGTGTGCTGTGGGTGGCCGACATCACCTACGTGCCGACCTGGAGCGTACCAAGGCTCGCAGTACACCTCGCTGGCCTTCGGCAAACGCTGCCGCGAGATGGGCGTGCGTCGATGGGGTCGGTCGGCGACGCTTACGACAACGCCATGGCTGAGAGCGTCTTCGCCACGCTGGAATGCGAGCTGCTGGCTCGCTACAGGTTCAAGACCCAAGCCGAAGCACGCACTGCCATCTTCCAGTTCGTCGAAGGCTTCTACAATCCCCGGCGACACCACTCGGCACTCGGCCATCTATCACCCGCCGAGTTCGAACGTCGGCGCGCTCGCACCATGGCGTCGTCCCCCGGCGTGCCCAAGTCTGCCGGCGTGCGCTGTGCGTGGGCCGGGACGAAGGAACGGGCTCCGGGGCAACCGAACAAAGGAACAGCACAACCAGGGAGGACAAATCCTCTCGACTTCATTGTCGCCTGTCAGCGTGTCGTTTCCTGACCCCCGGTCAGGCTATTCTTGCAGTTGCCACCCGAGATGATGTCTTTGCCGGCGCCGCCATCGATTGTGTCGTTGCCGTTGCCGCCGGTCAGGACGTCCTCCTCGCCAGTGCCAGTGTGCGTTTGGCTACCGTTTCCGTTCACCCAGATCTCACCGACGACATTTGGCGGTAGCGCTCGCGCCGCCGGAGCTGGACGGGGTTGCGGAGACGGCGCGAGCGCGGTTTGCCGAAAGAACGTCGTCGCGGCTCTTGAAGCGCCAGCTTTCATTGCCGGTTTCTACGATATCGCAGTGATGGGTCAGGCGATCGAGCAAGGCGGTGGTCATTTTGGGATCGTGGCGGCGTCGAGGACAGTGGCCCAGGTGTGCACGACGATGGCCTTGGCCTTGCCGCGCACGGTGAGCTGGGTCAGGCGCCATTGTCGGAAGCGAGCATTGATGCACTCGTGGATCGCGCGCAGGCGATAGATCGCCTGTCCAGCCTCACTCTTCATCCGTTCGCGCCATTGCGCGACGCCCGGCCCGTCGTCATCGCGCGGCTCGAACGGATCGGTCTTGTGCTTGTTGGTGGTTGGCGGGCAGTACATCGTGACGTTGGCACCATGGGCCCGTTCGATATCGTCGTTCTTGGTGAAGCCGCCGTCGATCAAGTGCCTGGTCGGCATCTTGCTGTAGGTCTCGTCGATCTGCTCCAGCATCGGCCGCGCCAGCCCGCGATCCGAGCGTCGAGACGTCGACCGCCACGACGATCTGCTCGCCGGCGACACTGGCAATCTGCATGTTGTAAGCCGGCCTGAAGCCACCATCGGCCAACTTGATCACCCGTGCATCGATGTCGGTGCTCGAGGCACGCGGTGGCTTGCGTTGTTTGTCGGCCTTCGCCGGGGCATCGGCCTTGCCTACTCAGCGCACCCGGCGTGAGGATGGTGGCCGGTGGGTCAGGCTCGCACTGACGAGCGAGGATGTTGAGAGCGACGTCGGCGGAATGGACACCGTGGGCGAGTGCCTCGGCGCAGGTGGCTTCGACCGCCGCCAGCCCATCGCTCAGCACCGCGGCGAGGATGTCGACCATCTGCCGGTTGCCATCGTCGGCTCCGGCGAGCCTGCGCCGCACGCGCTCCAGGGCGGCTGGCGCATGCCGATCAGGGGTCCCGTTTGAATACCGATTGACATACATGACCCTATTGTTGAATAGAGACACGCCCGTCGAATTGTCGTATCCGTGTCGGAATTCCCTAGTTCTAAGGGTCGCAATTTGAGCTGCGGAGCACTGAGCGTTGGTCCATGGATCAGGTATTCGCCTTTGCTGCTCGGTCTCATTGGCGCGATGCATGCGGTGTGGCTCTGTGGCTCAATCCTGTGGGCCGCCGATTCGCCGATATGGCGGCAACCTCCCGGTGATATCGCGGCCGGGCTAATCGGCGCAGAGGCCTTCCTGAAGGATGTGTGGCGTTGGCCGGCGGCGGCAACAGCCCATCTCTTGTCGGATAGCCGCCCCATTTCCATCGCCTACACCGACAGCATGCCTGTGTTGATGATGGTGCTGAAAGCGCTCGGCACGCCTGCAGCCATTGTGCCGCCGTTCGCGGCAGCGATCTTGATCGGACAGGTGCTCCAACCCGTGGCGGCCGGCTGGGCCCTACGGCGCGCCGGGATCACTCATTGGGCGGTGCTGCTGCCGGGTGCGCTCTTGGTGGCCTGGATGCCACCCTGGTGCTTCCGCTTGTTAGCGCAGCATCTCCCCCTGACCTGGCACTGGCAGATCCTGCTGGCGCTCGGGCTGGCTTTCGGTTGGTGCAGGGCCAACCGCGTCGGCCGTCATGATGGCGCCGGGGCGATCCTGCTGTGCGTGGTGAGCGTGGCAACCCACGTCTATCTCGCCGTCAACGTCATGGCCCTTTGCTTGGTCGGCAGCTTCGTCTTGCTGAGGGCAGGCAAGCTTTTCCCTTCCCTGGCATTCGGAGCGACCCTGATCGCGGCCACCGCGGGCGCGGCATTCGCCATAGGGCTCCTGCCCCCGCCCGAGTCGGGGGTGACCATGGGGCGCCACGCCTCTCCTGCCGGGCACTACAGCTTCAATGTGCTCGCACCGTTTGACTTTTCATACTCCGCGCTATGGCCATCATCCCGTTCGATCGACGCCACCGGCGGACAATATGAAGGCATGGCCTATCTGGGGCTTGGAGTCCTCTTGGTCCTAGGATTGTCCGCCTCTGCGGCGGCGCGTGTTTTCGCCACCGCGCCGTCGGTACGGCGCCGGCCGCTCAACGCCAGTCAAGGCGGTTCACTCGCTGTTGCCGCAGGCACGCCCTGGAAGTTCTGGCCGCTCGTCGTTGTTCTGCTCGGTCTGGCAGCCTTCGCCGTCTTTCCGAATGTCTGGCTGGGTCAGACCAAGCTGATCTCGTTGGCGGTCCCGCCGCCATTGGACCTCCTCCTGGAACAACTCCGCAGCGGCGGCAGAATGATATGGCCGGCGATCTACGCACTCGTCGCCGCCCCAATCGTGTATGGTGAGGCGCGAGCGAACCCCAGGCTCGCCGGTCTCGCCGTTACCGCAGCGCTGGCACTCCAGGTTGCCGATACGGCGGCCTTGCGGGATCGGGTTCGCGACATGCTTCATGCCAGTCCAGCACCGCCGCCGAGCATCAACGCCCTGCGTGCCGCCGGCGCCCTGGACAGCGATGTCAGGTTGCGGCCTAGCTGGTTTTGCGTACGACCCGGCGACCGAGATCTCGCCCAAGCGGTTGCCTTGGAGGTCATTCGCAGGGGTGGAACGGTCCATCAGCCTCCCCTCGCACGCGGCGCCATGAATGACTGCGATTCGAGACGTATTGCCATCGATCAACCATTGCCCAACGTCAACGACGTGCTGTTTCGCGATTCTCTGGCTCCGCGTGACCTCGTTGCCATCTATCGGCGCCGTCGGTGTGATGCCATTGGCTCCGTTCTCGTTTGCAGGGGGCTTCGATCGACCGAAGCCCCCTCTGAGGAAGTGGCCTTTCTCGCGCCCAGGCACATTGGCATCGGGGTACGCCAACGGGTGGCCCGAGGCGAGCCGG
Organism: Reyranella sp.; assembly: GCF_050185545.1. Lineage (GTDB taxonomy): Bacteria > Pseudomonadota > Alphaproteobacteria > Reyranellales > Reyranellaceae > Reyranella. The sequence continues at coordinate 8,450 of NZ_JBFWZI010000135.1, forward strand.
CCGCACAGTGGCTATACGCCGGTTGGAGCGGGCCGGAGTCCTGGGGCACATGGACCGAGGGCGACAGCGCGACGATCCTGATCCCTCTTCCGAAAACCGGAGTCATCCGGGCAATCACGCTCGAGATGACGGCCTATTCGGGCCCTTCGAGAGTCCAGGGGCTTCGGATCAGCGTCGCCGGAAAACTGCTGTGGCAGGGTCAGCTGCCTGCCGGCAAACCATCGACGATTCGAATACCCGTCGATACCGCCATCCTGACTCCGGAAGTCGTGCCATTGGATTTGCAGATCGAGCACCCACAATCGCCAAAGGACAACGGTCAGAGTGCCGATCCGAGATTGCTTGGCATCGGTCTGCTGGCCGTCACGTTGCACGGCGACGGCTGATCGAGCAATGGGGATGCTTCAGCTTCAGGGCACCTCGAAGAATGATCCTTTTCAACACAGATTTGCGATGAGTGAGGGAATCGGATTTTGTCGACGAGCGTCGCCATCAGAGGTAGCATTTCATAAACTCTCGGCCGCTGTGAGTGGCCGTCATCGGCGTTTTCTGCACCACTCGACGTGCTTCAGGCGGACTTCCCCCGTCAGGTCGCCGCCATGCCTTCCACAGCGCGCGTCCTTGTCCTTCTGCCGGTTCTTCGCCGGATGCTTCTGCCACGCCTCGGGAGTGGCGCCGGCCTTGACCTGCTCGTTCTCCTCGCGGCTGTTGTGCTGCTTCGGCACCGCCACGATCGTCGCATCGACCATCTGGCCGCCGCGCGCAATGCAGCCCTTGGCCTCGAGATTCTGGTCAAATAGCTTGACGATCCTGCCGGCGCGGGTGCGCCGCCCGCGAACTGAGACCCAGCCGCCATCAAACCTGAGAGAGGGCGTGGCACGCGACTCTCCACGCCCTCTAACCGATCAGACCTTAGATGATAAAATTTGCTGCTGTAACGTCGGCGGTAGTGAGGCCGACAAGGAACACATAGTCGGGCCCATCGCCGAGCGCGTAGTAGCTGTTGCCGAGGCCATCGTTGACCCCCCGTGGCCTGAACCGCGGCAAAGGTGCCAAGATCATAGGCGGACACGTCGATTCTGTCCTTGCCGGCATCGAAATCGTAGATGATGTCGTACGAGAATGGTCCTGTCGTACGCTGATCGACGATGATAGTGTTGAACCCGTCGACCCCGGCATATGAGTTTCCATCGGTGAGCCCCAGCGTCGACAGCGAAATCCAGTCGATGCCATCACCCGCCCGATACGTATCCGACCCACCGCGGCTAAACATGATGTTGGTGCCACTGTTGCCGATCATCTGGTTGCTCAAGAGAGAGCCCACGATAGTCGACCTGCGGATTGAACTAAACCGCTGGCGCGGTAGGGGGAGTAGCGAGTTGGCGTGAGAGCGCTCCTGTCTGAAGGATTGCGGGTTGTCGAAGCCCACCCTTGCAGACAGGAGAACCCGATGGCCGAGTTGAGCCCTCTTCGCCGCCGCATGATCGAGGACATGAAGGTCCGCAATCTATCTCCGGCGACGCAACGATCGTACATCTACGCGGTGGCGAAGTTGAGTCAGTATTTTCGCTGCTCGCCCGATCGGCTGGATATCGAGGATGTGCGCACCTACCAAGTGCAGCTCGTGGCCCGTGGCATCTCCTGGCCGACGCTCAATCAGACCGTCTGTGCCCTGCGCTTCTTCTACGGCGTGACACTGGGGCAGAGCGAGCTGCCGGAGCGCATCCCGCATGCGCGCGAGCCGCGCAAGCTGCCACTGGTGCGGCGGCTTCCTCCAGCGTGACCTCGCCGCGCTCGGAGCGCTCGCCGTCTCGGTAAGGAGGAATGCCGCGATGGTGGCGCAGCGAGTGGGAGCGCTCGATCACTCGCGCGTGGCGCAGATCCTGCACAACCCAGCCCGCCGTGATCGAGGACATCGATCTGCGCGCCGTCCGCGGCCTCGACCGCGCCCTGTTCCATAAGCTCGCCGCCGGCGATTGGATCGACCGCCACCATAATCTGCTGATCTGCGGCCCGACCGATCTCGCGCAACATCAGCCGGCCGGTGCACGCCTACATGGTGGGGGCGGGCAAGCGGCCGCGTACCTTGCCCGCGATCGACAGCTTCCAGCGGCGGCGGCCGTCGATCGCCGTGCTGCCCTTCGCCGACCAGGAGGCGGAGACGGCGACGTCGTACTTCAGCGACGGGCTGGTGCAGGACATCATCGCCGCGCTGGCCTGCCTGCCCGAGCTGGTGGTGATCTCGCGCAGCTCGACCCTGCGCTATCGCGGCAGCACGCCGACGCCGCGCCAGGTGCGCCGCGACCTGCATGTCCGCTACATGCTGTCGGGCAGCGTGCGGCGCTCGGGCGACAAGGTGCGGCTGTCGGCCGAGTTGGTCGATTGCGAGAGCGGGGCCAGCATCTGGAGCGACCGGTTCGCTGGCGAGGCGGCCGACATCTTCACCCTGCAGGACGAGCTCAGCGCGCGCGTGGTGGCGACGATCGCGCCGCAGGTCCAGGAATCGGAGCTGCGCCGCGTGCTGCGCAAGCGGCCGGACAGCCTCGATGCCTACGAGTGCGTGCTGCGGGGGCTCGACCTGATGTACCACTTCGAAGCCGAGCCGTTCGCCGAGGCGCTGCGCATGTTCCAGCGCGCCATGGCGCTCGATCCGAAATACGCGACGGCGCACGCGCTGGCGGCAAACTGGTACAGCATGCGCATCGATCAGGGCCTGTCGCCCGACCAGGACGCCGACTACGCCGAGGCCGACCGGCTGAGCCGGCTGGCGCTGATCCTCGACCGCTTCGATCCGATGGCGCTGTCGTTGTGCGGCCATGTCCGCTCCTTCATGTTCCGCGACTACGACCATGCTATCGAGCTGTTTGACCGGGCGCTGGCGGCCAACCCCAGTTCGGCCATCGCCTGGCTGCGCGGCAGCGCCACTTTCAGCTACGTCGGCGAGACGCGCGAGGCGCGGCGCCGCGCCGAGATCGGCCTGCGCCTGTCGCCGTACGATGCGCACGTGTTCTACAGCTACGCCATCATGGCGCTGGCCGTCTATGCGGCGGGCGAGTACGACCAGGCGGCGCAGTGGGCCCGCCGGTCGGCGGCGCTCAATTCGCGCTTCACCGCCAACCTGCGCTTCCTGGCGGCAAGCCTCGCCGCCAGCGGCAAGGCCGAAGAGGCGCGCAAGGCCGCCCAGACCCTGCTGCGGATCGATCCGAAGTTCACTGTCCGCAAGTTCGCCGAGGGCCACGCCTTCAAGGATCCCGACAGGCGCCGGCTGTTCGGCGCTCATCTCGTGCTGGCGGGATTGCCGGAATGATACGAGCAGTGCGAACTGCCGCTGCCCTGTCCGCAGAGCACTTCGCAGAAATACTCGAGAAACCGATCCTGGTTACTTGAAGACCTAACCAGGCCCGGTGGCTCTGCGAGCGAACCGCCGAGCGAATTCTGACTGACACCGACACGGAGTAGGAGAGCCCGGCCGGCAACTCCGCGGCCGGGCCCTTGTGGCGCCTTGGTTTTAACAAATTGGAGCGCTTACAATTAGGCGTAGAAAGCTCAGCGTAGGCGTTCCCAGCAGTTCCGATGGGGGATTGGGCACGCGATGTCTAAGCATTGGATTTGCAGCGCGCTCGTCGCGCTCGGAGCGTCGTTCGCCCTTTCGTGCATCACTCATTCGCAGGACCGGCGCATGCGGCAGCCGGGCGAGATCGACAAGTTCGGCGGGAGCCGTGAATGCCGCTAACCGAACTTCGCGGATTGGGGCGATAGGCGATGGCTAAGGTGTTGATATCGCAAGGATCAGCCTCCGAGGGTCTTCACTATAGGGGAAGCGCGGCGCTGTCGGAAGAAGCGGAGATTTTGGGCGGCGGCTGGGCGGGGAGGTGCAACCTGAGCTTCGAGGAGCAGGCTGAGTTCGCGGTTTGGCTCGGTATAGCGGGTCAGGTGCAACTCGCGGCCGTCGGTGGTCGGGATGTCGACATCGATCATCTGCACGGCGGCGAACTTTTCGAGCACGCTGCGCGGCGTCAGCCCGGGCGCCAGCCCGTGCAGACGGCGTCCCAGTGTGACGTGAAGACAATAGGCGAGAAAGGCGACGAAGATATGTGCCTCGATGCGCGTCTCGAGCTGGTGGAAGATCGCCCGCAGGGCGAGATCGCCCTTGAGGTTCTTGAACGCCTCCTCCATGCGCACGAGCTGGAGGTAGTAGCTCCACAGCTTTGCCGGATCGGTCTCGGGGAGATTGGTACGCAGAAGATATCGCCCTTCGCGCCGGCGCGCCCGGCGCAGCTTGGTGCGCTCGAGCCGGAAGCTGAAGATGGCGCTGTCGTCGGCGACCTCGACCGTGACCAACCGCCACGCCGTGGGTGCCTGGGCGCGGGCGGCGCCGAGCTTCATCAGCAGCTCCTGGCGCGTGATGCGCATGGTGGCGATCTGCCCGAGGCGCGCCCACAACCATTTGAGCTGGCGCCGGCGCATGGCGCGCTCCTTGGCGACGCGGTCGTGGCTCTCGGCGAAGACGTAGAGCTCACCGTCCTCGGCGGACAGCTTGACGCTGACACCAGGGCGCGCCTGCTGCCACGGCTTGTCGAGCAGCGCCGCTTCGAGCTTGCTCAGGCGGCCCTTGGGCGTGCCCACGAGGTATTGCCGGCGGATCGGCCTGGCGCATCTGGGCCAGCACCGCCTCGGTCGGCACGCCGCGATCCATCAGCCAGATGCGCTGCGCCTTGCCGTACTGCCGCTCGATGCGGTCGAAAAAGCCGCGCAACGTGGGCCGTGTTGCCGGGCAGCACTTCGTAGGCCAGCGGCAGTCCCTCGAGCGTGACCACCAGGGCGATGATGACCTGCACACAATCCGGCCGATGATCGCGGCTGTGGCCGTAGCGGCGCTTGTCGGTCTCGCCGAACGGCCGATCGGCCTCGAAGTAGGTGCTGGTCAGGTCGTACAGCAGCACGTCGAAGCGGGCGTTGAACAGGTCGCGCTAGCGCCCCAGGCGAATCGCGTCCAGCGGGCAGATATGGGAAAAGCGGGAAGGGAGGCGCGTGATGGCCGACAAGCAGCCCGCCGATAAAGTCCCGATCCACGAGCGCTTCACCTGGGTGATGGACCAGAACGTCCCGGCGAACCAACGCATGGTCCACCACATGCGCGATGACAATCGGACCGACTGGGCGGCGAAGATCGAATGGATCACGCCGGACGCACTGCCGATCGGCACGCCGCTGCACTTTACACTCTTCCTCAAGCCCGGAATCCACGGCGTCGTCCGATACACGACGCCGCTCGGCACCCAGCGCGTGCTCGTGGTGCATGTCGAGCGGATCACGACCAAGATGCAGTGAACTCGACCCGGCGCGGCGCAAGCCTCCACTCTGAGGGTGGCGCTTGTTGCGGTTTCGGGCACGCCAGATGCCGCCGTACTGATCGACCCCTCCGGAGGCCCCGGCTCGAGGGCGAAATCGCGTCCTACGGGCAGATATTGGAGCGGGCTCGGACCTACTCCCGGTGCCTTACGGTTTGAACTCTCCGCCCGGCACCGCTATCCGGTTCTCTCGCAATTTTTTCTCAAGCACGGGTATGCCCTCCGGATCGCCCTTGCGACAGGCCTCGAGTGCCAGCGTTGCCTCAACGTCGTAGCGTCGCCCCGGAGCGCTTTGAACATGGCGACGATACAGTTCGACGAGCTGACGGCAGTAAGCTTTATCCTGGTCGCTTTGCGAGAGCGCTGAGTCCGAAAATGCAATAGAGATTAGCGCTGTGATTATGAGAAGGCAGGGCTTCATCGCCAAGACGTCCCCTTGCCCTTCGCCTGTAGGCCCAGCTCGACAAGGCGTCGGATGGCTTCGGAGCGCGTCATCGGTTGCTCGCTCGCGGCAGCCCACGCGTCGATGGCCGCGACTGCGGTGGGGTCGAACCGAGCACCAATCATCGGGTCTTTACCAGTTGCCGGCCGCCCTCGCTTTTTTGGGCTAACCTTAATTGACTTGGCCATGATTTAGGTTAGCCTAAAAGCGAGCCGGACGGAAGCTTCTACCTTCCCGCCCGGCTCTAACCACAACCCGAAGGAAAGGGATTCCGGGATTGTGGCTACCTGCCAATCTACACCATCCGCCTGCGCAGCGGCGCAGCGCGACAACTTGCGGACAATCGTCGAGCTGGACCGCAGGCGATCCAGTGTCGGCGGGCACATCGCATTCGACCCGACCAGGCCGCCACGGCGTGGACCTCTCAGGGAGGGCGCCGCCATGGGTGACAACACCAATTTTCTCCCAAAGGCCTGGCTTCGATCTTGTCGCCGCCCTCAAGCGGGTCGAACAGACCCGCTTCGCCGCGGTGACGATCCAGTCTGACATCGTCTTCGCTGCGAGCCTCCTGGAGGCCTTTGCGGACCGGTGCGGAGCAATGCACAGGGCGCCCGTCTCAGACGAGATCGATCGCCAGTGGCATCAGGTCGAATTACTTGGCGTGCGCGCTTCTCGGCTACGCCAAGGACATCGGGCGCGAGCTCGACGAGGCGGAGGCAAGAATTTGGGACGCCAACCGCGCGGCCGGAGTTGCGCCCGAAAGCATCGAGGCGGGCGAGCCGGAGGGCGCCGAGACGGGCGCCTGAGCCACGCGGCGCCGCGAACATCGAAGGCCCGGCCGCCAACGCCAGCGGCCGGGATTTTCTGTACCCAAACCGCTACATTGCCGCCGCGCACTCTCGCGCGCTACACGGAAAGACGAACATGGCGACAGGCACGGTGAAGTGGTTCAACGCCCAGAAGGGATACGGCTTCATTCAACCCGATGGTGGCGGCAAGGACGTGTTCGTCCACATCAGCGCCGTCGAGCGCGCGGGCCTGAACGGCCTCAACGAGTATCAGAAGATCACCTACGATGTTCAAGACGAGCGCGGCAGGCTGTCCGCACTCAATCTCAAAGCGTAGCGTCGCCAGCCCGGAAGGGTGACGCCCGCCGATTTGGGGATCAGGCGGGCGTCGAGGTGCCGCCAATGTGTTGAGACCTCGACGACGCGCCAACAATAGCACTCGAAATTTGCTGGCCGCACGCCGCGAATATCCACAACGTCGACCGCTAGGGCGTTTCCAGCGACGCGTGATCGTAGCATCGCAGGCAGCGGCGCGCGACTGGCTGGCGTCTCGGCCTGGGCATTTCGCCCGTCTGTCGGTGACGGCTAAAGTTCATGGTGGAATCGCGAGACGTACTCGGGGGTCGCCGAAGGTTTTCTGCCGGAGGCGCTTGCAGTAACGCTCACGGAGCAGACCGCTGCTGCTCCCGCTGCCGCAATAGCCGCCTCAGCCAGCGGTAGACCGATGCCCACAGCTCTTAGGGAAAAATTCTGCCGGCTACACAATACTGCAAAGCAGCCCCGTGGGTGATCCACTCCGCCGATCTCGAGGGCGAAGCCGTGAAGCGAGCTGCGGACGCTCGCCGCCTTCGGCATCCGCCGTCTGGCGATCGGCGGCAAAATACCCTGGCTTTCCAACGTGATTGAGAGGTGGGCACTATGAAGCGAGATCGGGCGGGCCCAAGATCAGCAGGTTGGCTCCGCTCTTGAGCCAGACGTCGCCGGAGCTGAGCGCGATGACCTGGGCTTTGGAGACCATCGGGGTGGCCCTCGAAGTCGAAGCTGGCCAGCGTATTGCCGGGCGGCAATCGGGCTTCAGCGAGGTGGCGCTCGAAGCGGCGGCGGCTGCGGTCAGCCGCCTCGTGCTCGGCCAGGGTGGCGAGGAACTTGGCCGTTGGGCATCCTTCCTTGTCGGATTGCGCGGCGAGCTTGGGCCAGATGGCCTTCATGCTCGGCAGGCGCAGCTCGGAGAGCAGCAGCTCGACGCGGCCAGCGTCGACGGTCATGGATGTCGTCATGGTGCGACCTCCAGGCCTGCATCTGCCGTGAGCGGTGTCGACGTGGCATCGACCGCGGCGAGCTCGTCGTAGATCGTGAGCGGCGCCAGCTCGACGGCGACTGCGGGGATCGCGGCCTGTTGAGGTCGCAACCGCCGTCGCAGCTCGGCCGGATCGGGTAATCGGCCGGCGTCGAGATCGGCGCCGACCAGGCTCGCCAGCTCGGCTTCGCCGGCACATTCATGGGCAAGCGCCAGCAGCTCGACAGTAAGCTTGCAGGCGCGCCGCTGGTCACCGTGGCTGAGCAAGGCTTCGAAGGCGCGAGCATAGGCCGGCCGAGGGAACAGCTGGTCGCGGTAGACCAGGTTGAGCAGTGCCATCGGCTTTCGGCGCAAGGCGTGGATCACATGCCTGCGGTCGACGACATGGCCGCCCTTGTTCTCCGATAGCGGCCGGCCGCGGCGCAGCGTTGCGACTGGCGTTGCGCCGAGGAAGCATTCGAGGCGATCGTCGTAGATGCCCACGCGCAGGCGATGGCCGATCAGGCGGGACGGCACGCTGTAGAACACACGCCGCAGGATGAAGCCGCCGCTCGAGGTGACGGGGATGACCTTCTCCTCGAAGTCGGTGGTTCGCCGCTGCGGCAGAGGTGCCAGAGCGGCGCGCTCCAGGGCGATGCGCTTGCGGTTGTTGGCATTGCGCCGCCCCGACGATCTGGTCGACGAAGGCTGATAGGCGTCGAGGTCGCCAAAGTCGCGGCTGCCGCGCAGCAGCAGGGCATCTTCCAGCGCCTTCTTCAGGTGGCCGTTCGCACTCTCGATGGAACCGTTCTCGTGGGCGATGCCGGCGTTGTTACGTGACGGCTCCATGCCGTAATGACCCATCAGGCTGCAATAGCGCTGCGTCAGGTCCTCCCGGGAATCGGCGGCCAGATTGCGGAACGCCGCCGACAGGCTGTCGCTGCGATGCACCTTGGGCACGCCACCCAACGCCCACAGCGCGTTCTGCAGTCCCTCGGCCGGGGCGACGAAGCTCTCGGCGCCCAGCACCAAGTGGGCATGCTCGAAGCCCGAGAAGGCCAGCCGGAAGTGATAGAGCCGGTGAGCAAGCGGCACACCGCCGATCGAGATGCCGAGCGCGCTGGTGTCGGTGAAGTCCGACAGACCCAGGCGGCCGGGCTCGTGCTCCTGTCGGAAAATCACCTCCCGCTCCGGACCGTGCAGGCGCGCCAGGCATTGATGCGCCGTTCTAGCATGCGGCGCACGTTGCCATTGAGCTCGGGGTGCCGTCTCCGCAACTCGTCGAGCACGGCGACGGCGCGGATGCCGGGCGCCCCCCTGCAGAATCGGCACGATCTCGGCTTCCCAATAATGGGCCAGCGGATCGGGTCGTCGTCGGCCTCTCGGCTTCTGCTTTTGCGAGGGCAGGCGCGGATCGTCCTCGATCCGGTAGCCGGTTGCCGTCGAGAATCCGGCCTTCGCCGCCGCGGCTTCGACGCTCACGACAATGAAGGTGAGAACCCAGCGACAATCAGGATGAGAAAGCGCCGGAGGGGGTTGGTCGCGGCAGGAACCGCAGACGGAGCCCGTGCTGTGTGCCGGATAGAAGACGGTCTGATCTCCCAACGGCAACAGCTTTCGATGCAGGCTGTCGAAGAGCAGTCCCGCTACTTCCTGCCGCCGCTCCGGATAGAAGTCCGTACGGCCGACATCGCCGACAAAGAGGGGGTCGCCGCAAAACACGCCGATCGCGCTGTCGCCCGTGGCGCGATGAGTAAAGGCAATGGAGATGGAATCATCGGTGTGTCCCGGGGTTGCCAGAGCCCATAGCTGGACTGTTCCCAGATCGAATTGCTGCCCTTCAGCGACAGTTCGCGCATACGGCACGGCATAGCCGGGACTGGCCCCTCGCCAGACCGTGGCGCCGGTCCGCTGGGCTAGCTGTTTTGCGCCAGAAATGTAATCCTCGTTCCGATGGGTCTCGAAGATCAGCTTGATTGCGTCGCCTTTTTCGCTGGCTGTATTGATGTACCTTCTGCGTCGCGGCTGGGGTCCACGACAGCCACCCCATCGCCTTCGCCGATCACGTAGGAGTTGTGAGCGAGGCCTTCGGATTTCAGAGTCTCGAGAAACATGGCTCGCCTCGTGAAATGGTCAATGAAGCAGCTGGTCAGTCGAACGCCACACGATCAGTACTTTAGTTCGGAGTTGAACAACCACCATCTCTGGTCTGACCGCGCCTCTCCAACGCTTGGATGAAGCGGTGGCAATAAGCTTGCGCAGTGGCACGGAAGATTGTCGCCCTTAGCGCCTGGTGCCGATGGCGGCGCTCGGCCAGCGGCATGGTCAGCGCCAAGTGCATCGCATCAGTGATCTCATCGGGGTCGAAGGGATTCACGTTAACCGCCTCGCCGAGCTCGCGGGCTGCGCCGGCGAACTGCGACAGCACCAGGACGCCGGGATCCTCTTGGGACTGCGCCGCCACGTATTCCTTGGCCACGAGATTCATACCGTCGCGAAGTGGGGTCACGACGCCGATGCCACTCAGGCGGTAGAGACCGGCAATCACCTTGCGCGATGTCGCGCGGGTGTTGTAGCGAAGCGGGGTCCAATCCAGCTCGGAAAAGCGCCCATTGATGCGGCCCGCCAGTCGATCGAGCTCGATGCGAAGTTTGCGGTACTCCTCGACCTCCTCGCGCGAACGTGGGCAGATCTGCAGGAAGTGGATCTTGCGACGGTGCTCGGGATAGCGTTCGAGTAGGCGGCCATACGCTTCGAAGCGGTTTGGCAGCCCCTTGGAATAGTCCATGCGGTCGACGCCGATGGCGAGCCGGCGGCCGGACAGGCTGGCGGCTACGCGTTGCACGATCTTGTCGCGGACTGCATGCTCGGCATCATGCGCGAACGCCTCGGCATCGATGCCGATCAGGACGGCCAGCGCACGCAAGCGTCGGCCTTTCAACCGCACCCATTCACCATCGACCGTCGCCCCCAGCAAGCGCTGAGCGCAATCGCGGAAGTCGCGTGCATAATCCTCAGTCTGGAATCCGACGGCTTCGTAGGCGCAGAGGTCCGCCATCAAGTCGCGCGCGACCGGAAGCGCCTCCAACATCGAAGGGGGCGCGAAAGGTATGTGGAGGAAGAATCCAAGTGGACCGCAAAAGCCCTGTTCTCGCAGGATCCGACCGAAAGGGATCAAATGGTAGTTGTGCGCCCACACCATGTCGTCGGGCTGGAGCAGCGACTCGAGCGCCGACGCGAAAGTCGCGTTGACCCTCAGATACCCGGCGTAGTCCTCGCGACGAAAATGCATCAAGTCCTCCCGGAAATGGAGCAGCGGCCACAAAGCGCCGTTGGCGAAGCCGACGTAGAAGCCGCGATGGTTCTCGGCGGCGAGATCAACGGTAGCGTAGGTGACGCCGCGTGCATGCAGGAGTGATGCGTGGTTCGACGGTTCATGAGAGAGACGACCACTCCAACCGAACCACATTGAACCTGCCGTCATCACGTCGCGAAGCGCGACCGCAAGCCCTCCCGCCGTTGTGCTGCGGGCTTTGGGAATCGGTACCCGGTTCGACACGACTACCAAACGTGCCATCTCTCCTCCCCGCGTCTAAGTAGCCTTACCCGGATGGACTTCATCGTCCTCGACGAACTCGGCTATCTGCCGTTCGCCCAATCCGGCGGCCAGCTTCTGTTCCATCTCGTCAGCCGCCTCTACGAACGCACCTCGATCATCGTCACGACCAACCTCTCCTTCGGTGAATGGCCGACCGTGTTCAGCGATCCGAAAATGACAACCGCCTTACTCGATCGCCTGACCCATCACTGCGATATCGTCGAAACCGGCAATGAAAGCTGGCGCTTCAAGAGCCGCGACGATGCCCTCTCCGCGAACCGCGGTCGCGCCGTCTCCGCAACCCCGACCAGCTCCGACGGCGCGAGCGCTACCGCCAAATCCCGCCGAGCAAAGGGGTCCCTTTTGCACGCCGATCAGGGGCGCATTGCCTCAGCAGAAATGTTACTGGACAAGATCCTGCCGATGACAGTGGAGACGTCAGCCAATCGGGTTGGTGTCTTCGATGGCAGGAAGGATCAGCATGGGGGCCCGGCGGGAGGTGGT
>NZ_JBFWZI010000136.1:0-7620 GCF_050185545.1 Reyranella sp.
ACAAATCCGCGATACACTCTGTTTGCATCGGTGTTCCTCCTCTCGTCGCGAGAAATTGTTGCTGCACAACACTTTTCGCAGAGACCGAACGCCGATGCACTGCCTACCTTTGAGAAATCCGGGCTAGAACTTCTCCACCCACGGCCTCACCTCGATCTCCCAGCTCCAGGCGCTGCGATGCTGCATCAGCGTCGCCCAGTAGGTCTCGGCGATGGCGTCGGGGTCCAGCAGGCTGTCGGGATCGTTGGCCGGCACCGGCCGCGCGGAACTGCGAATGCCGCCATCGATCACGAAATGGGCGACGTGGATGCCCTTGGGCGAAAGTTCGCGCGCCATCGATTGCGCCAGGCCGCGCAAAGCGAACTTGCCCATGGCGAATGTCGCCGACAGGGCAAAGCCCTTCACGCCGGCGGTCGCGCCGGTGAGAAAGATGGCGCCGTGCGACTTGGGCAGCATGCGCCGGGCCGCCTGCTGGGACACCAGAAAACCGCCGAAGGCGCTGATCTCGATCGCCCGCCTGACGTCGTCCGGCGCCAGGTCGACCAGCGGCCCGCGCACCCGGTTGCTGGCGTTGTAGACCACGACGTCCGGCGTACGTCCCGCCGTGTCGAGGGCGTCGAACAGGCCAGCAACGTCCTTCTGATCGGCCGCGTTGCAGGCGTGGACGGTGGCGCCGGTCTCCTTGGCGAGCGCGGCGAGCTTGTCGGTCTGGCGCGCAGCCACCGCCACTTGGAGGCCGTTCCGGGCGAACAGCCGGGCGAGCGAGGCGCTGAGGCCCGGTCCGGTGCCGACAATAAGGGCGGAATGAAACGTCGGATTTTGCATGGTCAGATATCTCCTCGTTGCCGGCACTTTCACGCGGGTATAGGCTTTTATGCAATCGGGAAGGAAACGCCATGAACAAGGCACAACCAGCTGGCCGGATCGACATCATCTCGGATGTGATTTGCCCCTGGTGCTATATCGGCAAGCGTCAGCTCGAACGGGCCCTCGACCTGCTGGAGAAGCAGCGCCTGCGCTTCACCGTCGCCTGGCATCCATTCCAGCTCAATCCGGACATGCCGCGCGAGGGTGTCGACCGGGCGCAGTATCGCCTCGCCAAGTTCGGCAGCGCCGAGCGCTCCCGCCAGCTCGACGAGCGCATTACAGAGGCGGCGGCCAGTGTCGGCCTCGAATTCCATCTCGATCGCCTGACCCGCACGCCCAACACCCTGAACGCGCATCGGGTCATCCGCCTGGCCGGCCAACGCGGCGTCCAGGATGGGGTCGTCGAGGCGCTGTTCGAGGGCTACTTCGGCAACGGCGCCGATCTCGGCGACCCGCAGGTGCTGGCCAGCCTGGCCACCGAAGGCGGCCTGAAGCCCGAGGAGGTCACCGACATGCTGTCGGGCGACGACGGCCTCAAGGAAGTGATCAGCGCCGACCGCATGGCACGCAACTGCGGCATCCAGGGCGTGCCGAGCTTCGCCCTGCAAGGCCATGTGCTGTTCTCGGGCGCCATGCCGGCAGAGGAGATGGCGCAGGCGTTCCGGCGCGCCTGGGACATCCTGAAGAACCGCGCGGCCTAACGACCGCTGCGGACGTTCATGGACGGCGACGACACCGGCCCCGAGACGGTCATGGTGTAGTCGATGCTGCCGGGCCGGCCGACATCGAGGGCGATCGTGGTTTCGGTCGCCGCCGTGGTCAGGCTGGTATAGCTGTTGATCTCGGCGACGGCGTTGCCGCTCTGAATTTTGTGGTCGTGCAGCGTGAGCGAGGCGCCGGCGAGCTGGAGCTCGCCGGCCAGGGTGATCTTCTGATTGATGAAGGCCGCCAGGACGGCCGAGCTGAAGCCCATCTCGGTGCTGAAGATGCTGGCGACACCCGTGGCGAAGGTGGCGAAGCCCAGCGACCCGCCGATGACGGACGGATAGAGGTAGCCGCTCACCTGGCCCCTCCCCGCGAGCGAATCGCGGATCTCCCCGAACGATGCGCCGCGGCCCCCCAGCACGATGTCCATGATGGTGATCTTGCCGTCGACCGACACCATCAGGTTGTCGTTGCCGAACACGTTGGTGCCGGCGCCGCCGCGCAGCATCTCGCCGAGGTAGATGCCTTGCAGGCTGCCCGCGAGGTCGACGGCGAGGGCGGCCCTGGTCGAATCGATGGTGCCCCTGAAATCGACCGCTCCGCCGTAGAACTGGCCGGTGAGCTTCTCGATTCCGAGGACGCCGTTGCGCAGGCTCGCCAGCATGTCGGCATAGTTTATCTGCACCGAGGCAACGGCGACCGCGCTGGTCTCGAGCGTGAGTGTCGCATCGAACGCACGCAACGCCGCGAGGTCGATTGCCTTGGCCGTCGCCGTGCGCTGCGGACGCACCGGCAAGGGCACGCTCGCATCGGTGGCATGGCCGACAGCCGCCGGCGGACCACCCGCCACGCCGAGCCACTGGTCGAGGTCGAGCGTTCCCGGAACCCGAAGATTGGCCGTGACGTTTGGCCTGGCCTTCAGGTTGACGGCATCGATCCGGCCGATCATCGGCGTTCCGAACGCCGTCAGGTTGCCATCGAATGTCACCTGCGTGGCGTCGCCCCTGAAGGCGCCGGCGGCGGCGAGCGCACCGAGGGTCGCTTGCGCCCGCCCCGTTGCCACCGACAGGACGCGGCCGGCATCCGGCACGTCGAGGGCAAAACTCGAAAAGTCGAAGCGGAAATCGCTGCCCAGCACCAGGGTTCCGGTGGCCCGTCCGGTGCTCCCGATCGCCGAGACCGTTGCGTTGCGCAGCATCAGCACGTCGGGCGTTCCCACCACGCCGCCGCGGGCCGACAACGCGCCGATCTTGCCATTGCTCGGGCGCGGCAGCCCGGCAAAGGCGAGCAGCCGGTCGGCATCGGGCGCGGCGAGCGTGAAGGTCATGTCATAGCGAGGCGTCGTGGCGACGTCGCCGATGCTGCCGCGGGCTTCCAGCCTGGCCCCCAGCAGGTCGGCAACCTTGAGCGTCGCCACCTTCAGCAGGCTGCCTTGCAGCGACACGTCTCCTTCGACACCCGAGAGGCTCTGCTGGCGCAGGACGAGATCATCGACCATGAGCTTCAGCGCGAGGACGGGATCGTTCCTGTCGGGCAAGGCCGGTGCCGCCGGCACGAGTGTCGCCGGCGTCGCCGCTTGCATGTCCGTGGAAGCCGGTGGGGACGCGCCGGGCTGCTCGGCGGGAAGGTACTTGTCGAGGTCGAGGCGATCGACCTGAAGCGTCACGACTGAGGTCAACGGCGTGGTCAGGGTGACGCTGGCACTGCCGGTGGCAGTCTGACCGTCGAGCTCGATCCCGAGGTCGGTCAGTTGCACGCCCTTTTCGGTCGACGCGAGCTTGCCCTTGAGCGCGAAGGCCTGCAGCCCGGTCGCCGGAACCGCATCCGTGTCGATCTGCAGCCAGGCCAGAGTCTCGCGCAGCCTGGTGCCGCTGAGACTGATCTCGCCAGTTGCCTGGATGCGCGGACCGGACGGTGGTGGACTGGCCGTCGACGCTGGGACGGATATCGCCCTGGCCGTGGCCTGCAACACCATCTCACCCGGCAGCACCGCCTTGAGCTGCGGCACCGTGATGGCACCGTCGCGGATCTCCAGCGCCACGGCGACGTCGCGCACGGTCCCCTTGCGAAAGGCGAGCTCCGCGGCGAGGACGACCAACGATACCTCGGTCCCGGGCGGCAAGTGGGACAGCACCGAAAGGGACACTGGGCCGGTCGGTTGCACCGGCGCCGTCCGGGCCGAAGTCGCTTCCGGTGCCATGGTCGTCGCGCCGAGCCTGGGCATCAGGAAGAGCCACTTCTCGAGATCGACCTTCGGCAGCGAGAGATGACCGCGCAACTTCGGCCCCTTGCCCTGCTCGACGACCAGCGTGCCCATCGCGGTCTCGTCGTTCATCGAAACCTTGAAATTGCTGACCGCCAGGCGAGTCGCCGATACGTCGATGTCGCCATCGAAGGCCAGGTGGCCCGACACCGCGGCATCGAACGCCGGCACGACCTGTCCGGTCGCGCTCACCAAGGCGGCGATGAAATCGGTCAGCCCGCTCGTCGACACCACGAGATGGCCCTTTACGTCGGCGTCGGGGGCGACCCTGCTCGCCGTACCGGTGAAATCGAGCTTGCCGCTCGGCAGCGCGATGCTGAGAGCCGTGGCGTGACCGCCAGGGCTCGCTTCGCCGAGCCTGAAGTCGAGCGTGACCGGCGCACCGTCGAGCCTCGCCGTGCCGGAAATCGTGAACGGGCCGTCGAGCGATCCTACCGAGGCCGTGGCCACGATCTCTTCCGCCTTGATGGTCCGGCGGGTTCGCGGATCAGTGTAGCTCAACGTACCGTGTACGATCCTGAGGGAGCCCACCGCGAGATGAAAGCCGCTGGCCGGAGCGCCGGCCGGCTGGGCTGCGCCGGCGCCGGGCTTGAACTGCCAGTTGGGGACGCCGTTCGCATCGGCTTCCAGGATGATGTTGGGCCGGTAGAGGACGAGGCGGCCGACCTCGAGCCGCCCGCGCAACAACACCGACCAGGAGGGCGAGGCGCCGACCCAGCGCACATCGAGCATCTGTGCGCCCTCGGCGCCGACCGCGTTGGCGAAGTGGACCCGGCGCGCGCTGATGCGCGGCTCGGGGAACATCGACAGCCTGAGCGGCCCTTCAATCACCAGCTCGCGGCCGGTGGCCTCCTTCACCGCCTGGATCAGGGCGGGCTTGTAGGCATCGACATCGACTATGTAGGGCGCGCCAGCGACGAGGAGCGCCAGGACGCCGAAGACTGCGACGGTCGCCAAACCAATTCGTTTCAACACCGACATGATCTTCACACCTCGACAACACCTGTCCGCGCCGGTGGATGCTGACCACGGATCAGTTGACCAGCCGAATCTGGCCGAATGCCGGCCATATCCGGCAACGCGTCGGCAGGCACGGCTGCCGCAGCCGCTGCCCGCATCGGTCTTCGGCTGTCGACGAACCGGGCGCGGGCGCGGCTCGCCGAATGCTCTCAGCTAGTCCCGCCGGCCCTGCGTCGGACTCTATGGACCGCCTCGTCGAGCGCCGAGAGGAAGCGCGAGCGGTCGCGCGCCGCCATCGGCTTTGGGCCGCTGGTGCTCTGGCCCATTGCGCGCAGCTGCGACAGCAACTCACGACTGGCCATCGCCAGGCCGATCGACGCGGTCGTGAACGGCACGCCGGTGTTTCCGATCACCTCCGCACCGGCCTTGAGGCTGCGGTCGGCGAGCGGGATGTCGCCCGTGACGACGATGTCCCCCGGCCCCGCCCGCTCGGCGATCCAGTCGTCGGCCGCATCGAACCGGTCGCTCACGACCACCGCCTCGATGCGCGGGTCGAGCGGCACCCGGATGGGAGAATTGCTCACCACGAACACCTTCAGGGCGTAGCGTTCGGCCACGCGGTAAACCTCGGACTTCACGGGGCAGGCATCGGCATCGACAAAGATCGAAATCGCACTCTCCTTCCAACGGCGGCACGTATCAATCAAACCGGGGCGATCAAGGCAACCGGCAAGCACTAGGCCGCATCCTGCTTCCCCGCTAGAGTGCCGGCCGACGCTGCGGCTCGACACGCAGCGCGTGAGGGAAGGAAACATCATGCGTCCATCTGCCTGCCTGGGCGGCCTCGTTGCCGCCCTGTTATGCTGCTCCGCCAGTGCGTTCGCCCAGAAGAGTGGCGGCGTGCTGAAGTTCTATCATCGCGACAACCCGCCGAGCGCCTCGATCCACGAGGAAGCGACCAACTCGACGGTCATCCCGTTCATGTCGCTGTTCAACAATCTGGTGCTCTACGACCAGGGCAAGACACAGAACAGTCCGCAGAGCATCGTGCCCGACCTCGCCCGGTCGTGGAGCTGGAGCGCCGACAGCAAGAGCATCACCTTCAAGCTCCAGGAAGGCGTGAAGTGGCACGACGGCCAGCCCTTCACCGCCAGGGACGTGGTCTGCACCATGGACCTGCTGACTGGCAAGAGCGAGCAGAAGCTGCGGCGCAATCCGCGCACGACCTGGTACGGAAATGTCGACAGAACGACCGCCAGCGGCGACCACGAGGTGACCATCCATCTCAAGCGGCCGCAGCCATCGATCCTGGCGCTGCTCGCCTCGGGCTTCTCGCCGATCTATCCATGCCACATTCCGGTGGCGCAGATGCGCACCAGGCCGATCGGCACGGGGCCGTTCAAGTTCGTGGAGTTCAAGCAGAACGAGGGCATCAAGCTGGCGAAGAACCCCGACTATTGGAAGAAGGGCAAGCCCTATCTCGACGCCATCGAGTTCGCGATCGTTCCGAATCGGGCAACCGCCGTCCTGAGCTTCGTGTCGGGCCGCTTCGACATCACCTTCCCTTGGGAAGTCACGATGCCGCTGTTGAAGGACATCAAGAGCCAGATGCCCAACGTCGCGTGCCAGACGACCTCGATGAACGTCACCACCAACCTGATCGTCAACCGCGACGCACCGCCCTTCGACAATCCGGAGCTGCGCCGGGCGTTGATGCTCGCCATGGACCGCAAGTCCTTCGTCGATATCCTGAACCAGGGTGACGCCCAGCTCGGCGGCACGATGCAGCCGCCCACGGATGGCGTGTGGGGGCTGTCACCGGAAATGCTCGAATCGGTGCCGGGACTGGGACCTGACGTCCAGAAGAACCGCGAGGAAGCCCGCGCCATCATGAGGAAGCTGGGCTACGGACCGGACAAGCGCATGCCGCTCAAGATCGCCACGCGCGGCATTTCCATCTACAAGGACCCGGCGGTCATCCTGTCGAGCCAGTTGAAGGAGATCTGGATCGACGCCGACGTCGATATCATCGAGACGTCGCAATGGTTCGCCAGGATCACGCAGAAGAAGTATTCGGTGGGGCTCAACACAACGGGCAACGGCGTCGACGACCCCGATCAGAACTACTTCGAGAACTTCTCGTGCAAGTCGGAACGCAACTATACCGGCTACTGCAATCCGCAGATCGAGAAGCTGTTCGACGCGCAATCGGCCGAGACCGACATGGAAAAGCGCAAGAAGATCGTGTGGGAGATCGACCGCAAGCTGCTTGAGGACGGCGCACGGCCGGTCATCATGTGGAACCGCGCCTCGATCTGCATGCAGCCCTACGTCAAGGGCTACGTCGCGCAAGCCAACAGCGTCTACAACGGCTTCCGCTTCGAGGATGTGTGGATCGACAAGTAGATTGAGGTCACATCCTCCTCCCCGGCCTCGCCGACGGCAAAGCCGGGGAGGACAGCTTGAATGCCGGCGGTCTTACTGGCGGCTCATCGGCGGCTTCATGATCTTGCCGCGGGCATCGATGCGATTGCCCTGCGCATCGTAGCGGAATCCATACTCGTCGCGGAACGTGCCGTCCGGACCCGGCTGACCGACACCTGCTTTCGCTCTGGCCGGCGCTGGCGCGGTGGCTACGTTTGGATCCATGTTGGGTGAATTCGTCCCCGATCCCTGCCGATCACCGGGCTGGCGATCGCCGGGCTGGCGAACCCAGTCGTTGCGCCCGATGATTGGCCGGCCATTGGCGTCGACCGAACCGGCAGTCGAGCCAGACATTCTGTCGTTGGGAGTGGGGGACGTCATCGGCTGGGACGGCATCGTTG
>NZ_JBFWZI010000136.1:7720-20118 GCF_050185545.1 Reyranella sp.
CCGGGCTGGCGAACCCAGTCGTTGCGCCCGATGATTGGCCGGCCATTGGCGTCGACCGAACCGGCAGTCGAGCCAGACATTCTGTCGTTGGGAGTGGGGGACGTCATCGGCTGGGACGGCATCGTTGGTGTCGACATCGTCTGGGTCTGGCTGGGAGACGTCGGCTGGCTTGGATAGGTCTGGCTGGGCGGCGACATCGGCTGGGTAGGTGTCGCTGGCGTCGACATCGTCTGGGGAGGCGATGTTGTCGGAGCGGGTGTCGTCGTCTGGGCATAGGCGGTGCCCGCAGTGGCAATGAGCGCAAGCGGAAGCAACGTGCGCAGCATGGATCCCTCCTGTGCAGAATCTGCGATGCGGGCGCAACGCCCCGCGGCCCCGCTTGGTTGCGGGGCCGCGCCAAGACAAGTGCACTACGACAGGACGGCAATCTTCTTGCGCTCGATCAGCGCGAAATCGATGTCAGCGCCGAGCCCGGGACCTTGCGGGACGTGCACCAGCCCGTCGCGACCGACGACGATGTCCTGGGCCAACCCGTACTTTTGCGCGCCGTCGGGCAGCAAGACCTCGAAGAACTCGGTGTTCCGGAGCGAGGCGATGACGTGCAGGTTAGCGACGTTGTTCAGCGAGTTGCCGCCGTGATGAACCTCGAAGTTCATGCGGAACGATTCGGCAAGGTGGGCACCTTTCACGAGGGTCGTGATGCCGCCCTTCACCGCCACGTCGCCACGCAGGAAGTCGGTGCCCTGCAGCATGATCCATGGCTGATAGCCGTCGAGCCCGGTGATCGGATATTCGGTGGCGAGAATCGGAATCGAGAGGTGCTGCTTCAATTTGACGTAGTTGTAGACGTCCTGGTCGGCCAGCGGATCCTCGTACCAGTGGAAGTCCATCTCCTCGGCCGCCCGGCCGACGCGCAGCGCCGCCGGAAAATCGTACGACCACGTCGAGTCGAGCATGATCGTGAAGTCGCCGACTGCCCGGCGCACCGCCTCGCAGACCTTGATGTCGTCCTTCCAGCGCGTCGGCGGATGAATCTTGTAGGCCGCCCAGCCATATTCCTTGAACTGCACGGCCTCCTCGGCATAGGCCTCGGCCGAGCCGAGCACGGCCGAACTGGCATAGGCAGGGACGGCCTCGCGATAGGTGCCCAGCAGGCGATGAATAGGCTGACCCATCGCCTTGCCCAGGAGATCCCACAGCGCCACGTCGACCGCGCCGATGGTGCGCACACCCGCCGGGCGCTGCCGGCGCCACAGATCGGCGACGAGGGCCTCGCGCAGCAGAGGGTTGCGCCCCATCAGCACGGGCTTCAGGTGCGTGATCAGTCCCTGCCCGTCGATGGCCGCCGAGTTCGACGCCGACCCGAGAAAGGCATGGCCTTCGATGCCCTGGTCGGTGACCAGGCGCAGCAGCCCAAGGGCGCTCGACCCGGCGAACTTGCTGTGCTGGCCGTACTGGGTCGGCGGAATGTCGTCCCAGGCAAACAGGGTCAACGTAACGTCGATGATCTTCATGTCCTTACTCTCCCGGATAAGGTCGCTTCAAAAGGGGAAGGTTGCTCCCTTCGCCTTTTTTCAGGGCTCAAGACAGCGACAGTACCGCCATCCAGGCGCGACGCCCTAGCGCAGCCATCGACCGCGAAAGCGGCGTTCGCCCAGCGATGGCAAGCGCACGGGACGAAGCGCGTTTCTCTCGCCTGCTGGATCGGTATAGACTGCCGGCATGTCCGAAAAAGCCCGAGCCGAGCTCGCTCCGACCGGCGTTCTGCGCGCCGGCATCAACCTCTCCAATTTCCTGCTGGTCACCGGCCGCAGCGAGAAGGACGAGCCGGTCGGCGTGGCGCCCGACATGGCGCGCGAGATCGCAGCCGGCCTCGGCGTGCCCGTGACCTATGTGCCGTTCAAGACTCCGGGCGAGCTCGCCGATCAGGTGAACAACAACAGGTGGGACATCGGATTGATCGGCGCCGAGCCGCAGCGTGCCGCCACGATCAGCTTCACGGCCGCCTATGTCGAGATCGAGGCGACCTACATGGTGCCCGGGAATTCACCGATCAAATCCATCGCCGACGTCGACAAGCCCGGCGTGCGCATCGCCGTGTCGGCGCGCTCGGCCTATGGCCTGTGGCTCGAGAACAACATCAAGCACGCCACCTTGCTTCCCGTGAGCGGCCTCGATGCTGCATTCAACAAGTTCGTCGACGAGAAGCTCGATGTCCTGGCCGGTCTCCGCCCGGGTCTCCTGAAGGACATCGAGAAGGCGCCCGACATGAAAATCCTCGACGGCAAGTTCTCGGCCGTCCAGCAGGCCGTCGGCACGCCCAAGCCCAACATTGCGGGCGCCACTTGGCTCGCCAACTTCGTCGAGAACGCCAAGCGCTCCGGCCTGGTCGCGAGCCTGATCGAACGGCACAAGGTAAAGGGCCTTTCAGTCGCGCCGCTGACGTGAGTGCTCTCTCGGACCGCGGGCGTCCCGCCCGCTCATCATCAGATCATGAGGCGGGCGAGACGCCCGCGGTCCAGAAGACCATGACCCCTCCGTCGCCGTGAGGCGGCGACACCTCCCCCGCTTCGCTGGGGGGAGAATGAACTCACGTCGGAATCGCGTAGAGCCGGCGGGCGTTGTCGACGAACAGGGCGCGGCGTTCCTCGGCGGTGAAGTCGCGCACGATCTTCTCGAAGCCGCGATAGATGTCGCCGAAGCCGGCGCACAGGCCGTCGACCGGGAAGTTGCTGGCGAACATGCAGCGGTCGACGCCGAACAGGTCGATGGTCGTGAGCACGATCCCGCGATTGTCCGCCGTCGTCCAGCCGACCCCGGGAACGCCGAGGCCGGAGATCTTCACCACGACATTGGGCTCCTGGGCCAGCCTCGCCATGGCCCGGCGCCAGCCGACCAGCTCCTCGGGAGAACGGTCGACCGGCAGGCCGGCATGGTTGAGAAAGATCCTCACGCTACGAAACTCGCGCGCCAGCTCGGCCGCGTCGCCGAGGTAGATCCAAGGCGTCTGCAGGTCGAAGCGGCCGAGCCGCCGGGCCAGCTTGGCGAAGCCGCGCCGCCAGCGGGTCGCCATCTTCATGTCCCCGGGACGCGGCTTGTGGCGGACGCTGCGGACGAAGTCGAAACCCGTCAACCGCTCCAGGACCTCGCCCCAGTCGGCGCGGTCGAGCCAGGCCTGCCCTACCGCGACCGACGGCAGGCCGGTCTTGCGCAGCTCGGCCACGTAGGCCATCTCGCCGATCGGATCGGCCGGATCCCATTCGGTCTCGATATAGACCGAGCCCACGACCTTGTACTCCCGCGAATCGGCGAGATACTGCTCATGCAGGTAACGCCGACGGAGGGCCTTGTAATCGCCGTAGCGAAACGGGATCTGCGGCTCGTCGCGAAGCCACGGATGATAGTTGCGGTCGGGATCCCAGAGGTGATGGTGGGCGTCGATGATTTCCAGCACCTGGGAAACCGCGACGCCCTGCTCGCTGCCCAGGGATCCGGCATGACGTTCGGCGAACCGCTGCCGCGCCATTTGCGGCAGATGGCGTCGGGCCTGCCGTTCCTGGAATGAGTGGCGATCCAAGGGTCGATCCCGTCGAGCAGGCGGTTCCATCTCGTTCCTCCGCTTGAGCGCCCTATCGAGCGGCATCCATGTCGGCGAGCTTTGCAACGCGACGGCGGAACTCTTCTTGTGTCGAGAATTTCGCGGCAAGATAGGCCACAATCAGATCCTTGGCGAGCCACGCACCCACGATCTGGGCGCCGATGCACATCACGTTCACGTCGTCGTGCTCCACGCACTGATGGGCCGAGTGAATGTCGTGACAGACCGCGGCACGAATGCCCTGCATCTTGTTGGCGCCGATCGCGGCCCCGACGCCGGTGCCGCAGACCATCAGCCCGCGCTCCGAGCGGCCCGACACGATGGCGGCGGCGACCTTGCGCGCAATGTCGGGAAAGTCGACCGGCGCCGGATCGTAGGACCCGACATCATCGATCTCGTGGCCTAGGCCCTGCAGGAACGGAAGGAGCTCGCGCTTCATGGCGAAGCCGGCGTGATCCGATCCGACGACGACCTTCATGACTGCTGCTCTTGCGATTCGAAGGACGTGATCAGGTTGCGACGGCGCAACTCGTCGCCGACTCGGAAATGCTCGCGCAGCAGCCGTTCGGCCGCATCCGGCTCGCGCCGCACGAGGGCCAGGAACACGTCGCGATGGGCGGTGATGATGCGGATGGCGGTGGCTGGGTCCGAGAACGATTCGGGTCGGCGGTCGGCATGGCCCTGGCGCAGCAGCGGCGAGATCGCCTCGTAGATCTTCATCAACGATCCGCTGTCGCTCGCCTGCACGATGGCGGCGTGAAACGCATGGTCGGCCGTGCGGCCGAGCTCGGGATCGCCGATCGTCTTGACGAGGGCGTCGAGCAGACCGCCGATCGTCTGCAAATCGCGCTCGCTCGCCCGCTCGCAGGCAAGCCGGATCGCCTGGCATTCGATCGCGATCCGCGCCTGCAGGACGTCGTCGATGATGTTGGGCTGGTGCAGCAGGCAAAGCGTCAGGGCCTGGCCCAGCACCGATGCGTCGGCCGCCCGGACGAAGGCGCCGCGCCCGTGCTGGATGTCGAGCAATCTCAGCACGGACAGCGAACGCAGGGCCTCGCGCAGCACCGGGCGGCTCACGCCGAGCGCCAGGGCGAGGACGCGCTCCGGAAGGAGCCGGTCGCCCGCCTTCAGCTCGCCCGACATCAGGCGGTCGCGAAAGAAGGCGAAGACCCGGGCAGCTCCCGTTTGGTCCTCCTCGCTAATCGGTCGAAGGATGTTGGGTCCGGTTGTGTCGCTCATCGAGGCTTGGACAGTCCGTGGTCTGACCTCTTTAAACATGTTCCTCAATGGGCGCAACCACTTAGCAACGAATGCGTTTCCAATTCGTTGCAGGGGGGAGTTGGGAGCAGGACCCGGCGGGGGTCTCCCCTGATCGCGTGCCCACCGCGCGCGAGACGCCTGCGGGCAGGGGAAATCACACTATGGCTACCCAGATCGATACCGGCACGAGCATCGCCAACGGCCCAGCCAGCGCTCCCGCCTCCCCCGCGCGCAACACGGCCGGTGCCAAAGATGTCCCGCCGGACCTCCATGAATTGCAGAACGCCCTCGAGGCGGTGCGCGCCGGCGATTTCTCGGTCCGCCTGCCGGCCAGGCGGGATGGCGAGTTGGGACGCATCGCCGTGCTGTTCAACGAGATTGTCGGCGCCAACCAGACCATGGCGCAGCAGCTCGAGCGCATCGGCAAGTCGGTCGGCGCGCAGGGCCGCACCCGCCAGCGCGTCAAGTTCGGCATCTCGACCGCCCAGTGGGGCGAGATGGAAAGCTCGGTCAACGGCCTGATCGACGATCTGGTATGGCCGACCACCGAAGTGACGCGGGTGATCAGCGCCGTCGCCCAGGGCGATCTCCTGCAGACGGTTCGCCTCGACGTCGACGGCCGGCCGCTCAAGGGCGAGTTCCTGCGCTCGGCCTCGATCGTCAACACCATGATCAAGCAGCTGAGCGTGTTCACCTCCGAGGTGACGCGCGTGGCGCGCGAGGTCGGCACCGAAGGCAAGCTCGGCGGCCAGGCCAAGGTGAGCGAGGTGACCGGCGTGTGGCGCGAGCTGACCGAGAGCGTCAACTCGATGGCCAACAACCTGACCGCCCAGATGCGCAACATCTCGGACGTGACCATCGCGGTGGCCAACGGCGACCTGTCGCGCAAGATCACGGTCGACGTGCGCGGCGAGATCCTGCAGCTCAAGGAAGCCATCAACACGATGGTCGACCAGCTGAGGTCCTTCGCCTCGGAGGTGACGCGCGTCGCCCGCGAGGTCGGCACCGAAGGCAAGCTCGGCGGCCAGGCGATCGTGCCCGGCGTCGCCGGCACCTGGAAGGACCTCACCGACTCGGTGAACGCCATGTGCGGCAATCTCACCGACCAGGTGCGCAACATCGCCGACGTGACCACCGCGGTGGCGCGCGGTGATCTCTCCAAGAAGATCACGGTCGACGTGCGCGGCGAGATCCTGCAGCTCAAGGACACCATCAACACGATGGTCGATCAGCTGAACGGCTTCGCCGGCGAGGTGACGCGCGTCGCCCGCGAGGTCGGCACCGAGGGCAAGCTCGGCGGACAGGCCCAGGTCCCGGGCGTCGCCGGCACCTGGAAAGACCTCACCGACAACGTCAACTCGATGGCCACCAACCTCACCGCCCAGGTGCGCAACATCGCCGAGGTGACCACGGCGGTGGCGGGCGGCGACCTCTCCAAGAAGATCACGGTCGATGTGCGCGGCGAGATCCTGCAGCTCAAGGAGACCATCAACACGATGGTCGACCAGCTCAACAGCTTCGCCGGCGAGGTGACGCGCGTGGCCCGCGAGGTCGGCACCGAGGGCAAGCTCGGCGGACAGGCCCAGGTCCCGGGCGTCGCCGGCACCTGGAAGGACCTCACCGACAACGTCAACCTGCTGGCCGCCAACCTCACCACCCAGGTGCGCAACATCGCCGACGTGACGATCGCCGTCGCCGGCGGCGACCTCTCGAAGAAGATCACGGTCGACGCCTCGGGCGAGATCCTGCGGCTGAAAGAGACCATCAACACGATGGTCGATCAGCTCAACAGCTTCGCCGGCGAGGTGACGCGCGTCGCCCGCGAGGTCGGCACCGAGGGCAAGCTCGGTGGACAGGCCCAGGTGCCCGGCATCGCCGGCACCTGGAAGGACCTCACCGACAACGTCAATTTCATGGCTACCAACCTCACCGGCCAGGTGCGCAACATCGCCGAGGTGACCACGGCGGTGGCCAATGGCGATCTCTCCAAGAAGATCACGGTCGACGTCCGTGGCGAGATCCTGCAGCTCAAGGAGACCATCAACACGATGGTCGATCAGCTGAACGGCTTCGCCGGCGAAGTGACGCGTGTCGCCCGCGAGGTCGGCACCGAGGGCAAGCTCGGTGGCCAGGCCCAGGTCCCGGGCGTCGCCGGCGTATGGAAGGACCTGACCGACAACGTCAACCTGCTGGCCGCCAACCTCACCACCCAGGTGCGCAACATCGCCGAGGTGACCACTGCCGTCGCCACCGGCGACCTCTCCAAGAAGATCACGGTCGACGTGCGTGGCGAGGTCCTGCGGCTCAAGGAGACCATCAACACGATGGTCGATCAGCTCAACGGTTTCGCTGGCGAGGTCAGCCGCGTCGCCCGCGAGGTCGGCACCGAAGGCAAGCTCGGCGGCCAGGCCCAGGTCCCGGGCGTCGCCGGAACCTGGAAGGACCTGACCGACAACGTCAACATGCTGGCCGCCAACCTTACCACCCAGGTGCGCAACATCGCCGACGTGACCACCGCGGTGGCGGGCGGCGACCTCTCCAGGAAGATCACCGTCGACGTGCGCGGCGAGATCCTGCAGCTCAAGGAGACCATCAACACGATGGTCGATCAACTGAACGGCTTTGCCGGCGAAGTGACCCGCGTTGCCCGCGAGGTCGGCACCGAGGGCAAGCTCGGCGGACAGGCCCAGGTCCCGGGCGTCGCCGGAACCTGGAAGGACCTCACCGACAACGTCAACTCGATGGCCACCAACCTCACCGCCCAGGTGCGGGCCATCGCCGAAGTCGCGACCGCCGTCACCAAGGGCGACCTGACGCGCTCGATCCAGGTCGATGCGCTGGGCGAGCTTGCCGAGCTCAAGGACAAGCTCAACACCATGATCGACAATCTCCGCCTGACGACGGAGCGCAATACCGAGCAGGACTGGCTGAAGACCAACCTCGCCCGCTTCACCAACATGCTGCAGGGCCAGCGCGACCTCGGCGCGGTCGGCCGCCTGATGCTGAGCGAGCTGGCGCCGCTCGTCGAGGCGCACCAGGCGGTGATCTACCAGACCAGGGACGATCCCGAGGGCGAGGAGCTGTTGCACCTGCTCTCGGTCTATGCCGACAGCCCGGCTGGGCATCCGGCGACGATCCGCGTCGGCGAGGGGCTGATCGGCCAGTGCGCCGCCGACCGGCGCCAGATCCTGATCAGCGACATGCCGCCGAGGGTCCATCTGATCGGATCGGGCCATCCGATCAGCTCGGGCCTGTTCCAGGCGGCACCCAAGAGCATCGTCGTCCTGCCCGTCCTGTTCGAGGGCCAGGTCAAGGCTGTGATCGAGCTGGCCTCGCTGAACGACTTCACCGAGCTGCAGATCGCCTTCCTCGAGCAGCTCACCGCCTCGATCGGCATCGTGCTGAACTCGATCGAGGCGACGATGCAGACCGAACGGCTGCTCGAGCAGTCGCAGAAGCTCGCCGGCGAGCTGCAGACTCAGCAGGGCGAGCTGCAGCAGACCAACGAGCAGCTCGAGCAGAAGGCGGCCCAGCTCGCCGAACGCAACTTCGAGGTCGAGCGCAAGAACCAGGAGATCGAGCAGGCGCGGCGCGCCGTCGAGGAGAAAGCGTCGGAGCTGGCGCTGACCTCGCGCTACAAGTCGGAGTTCCTGGCCAACATGAGCCACGAGCTCAGGACGCCGCTCAACTCGATCCTGATCCTGGGCCAACAGCTCGCCGACAACCCGGAAGGCAACCTCAGGCCCAAGCAGATCGAGTTCGCCCGCACCATCCACGGCGCCGGCACCGACCTCCTGAATCTGATCAGCGACATCCTCGACCTCAGCAAGATCGAATCGGGCACGGTCACCGTCGACGCCGAAGAGATCTTCTTCTCCAACGTGCTCGAGACCGTGGCGCGGCCGTTCCGCCACCAGGCCGAATCGCAGGGCCTGTCGTTCGACGTCCAGATCGACGCGCATCTCGGCCGCAGCATCGTGACCGATTCCAAGCGCCTGCAGCAGATCCTGAAGAACCTGCTGTCCAACGCGCTGAAGTTCACCGCCCAGGGCAGCGTGCGGCTGCGCGTCGTGCCCGCCCAGACCGGATGGCGCGCCGACAACGTCTCGCTCAATCAGGCGAGCCTGGTGGTCGCCTTCGAGGTGACCGACACCGGCGTCGGCATCCCGGTCGAGAAGCAGAAGATCGTCTTCGAGGCCTTCCAGCAGGCCGACGCCAGCACCAGCCGCAAGTACGGCGGCACCGGTCTCGGCCTCGCCATCAGCCGCGAGCTCGCCAGCCTGCTGGGTGGCGAGCTGACCCTGCGCAGCACGCCCGGCATCGGCAGCACCTTCACCCTCTACCTGCCGACGATGTACACCGGGCCGCGCACGGCGATGCGCCTGCCGTCCGGCAACCTGCCGCGGCCGCAGGTGGCGCTGCCCGATCACCTGGTCGACCAGTTCCCCGACGATCGCCACACCATCCTGCCCGGCGATCGCTGCCTGCTGATCGTCGAGGACGATCCGAACTACGCCGGCATCCTGGTCGACGCCGCCCATGCCGCGGGGCTGCGCGCGGTCGTGACGGCGCGCGGCGCCGAGGCGCTCGATCTGGCGCTGCAGTACAAGCCGGTCGCCCTGTCGCTCGACATCTTCCTGCCCGACATGCTGGGATGGAACGTGCTCAGCCAGTTCAAGCGCACCCTGGAGACGCGGCATATTCCGGTGCAGATCCTCAGCATGGACGAGGATCGCCAGCAGGGGCTGGCGCGCGGCGCCTTCTCCTACCTCAACAAGCCGACGACGTCGCAGGGCCTGAACGATGCCCTGGCGCGCATCAACGAGTACGTGCGACCGCGCCGCAAGCGGTTGCTGATCGCCGAGGACGACGCCGCCGAGCGGCTCGGCGTCAGCGAGCTCCTGTCCAATCCCGATCTCGAGATCGTCACCGCCGATACCGGCAGGACGGCGCTCGCCAAGCTGCGCGAGCAGCGCTTCGACTGCATGGTGCTCGACCTCCGGCTGCCCGACATCTCCGGCTTCGAGGTACTGGAGGAGATCCAGAAGGACGAGACGCTGTCGGACCTGCCGGTCGTGGTGTTCACCGGACGCGAGCTGTCGGCCGAGGAGGATGCCCGGCTGCACAGCATGGCGCGCAGCATCGTCGTCAAGGGCGCGGCCTCGCCCGAGCGCCTGTTCGACGAGACGGCGCTCTTCCTGCACCAGGTCGCGGCCGACTTGCCCGACGACAAGAAGCGCATGCTGGAGCGCCTGCACAGCTCCGACGAGATGCTGGCCGGGCGGACCGTGCTGGTCGTCGACGACGACACCCGCAACATCTTCGCCCTGTCGAGCGCTCTCGAGCGACGCAACATGCGCGTCCTGACGGCGACCACCGGCCACGAGGCGATCGAGATCCTCGAGCGCTCGCCCGAGGTCGCCATCGTGCTGATGGACATCATGATGCCGGAGATGGACGGCTACGAGACCATCGCCCAGATCCGCGGCAACCCCTCGCTGCGCCGCCTGCCGATCATCGCGCTCACCGCCAAGGCGATGAAGGGCGATCGCGAGAAGTGCCTCGAGGCTGGCGCTTCCGACTACCTCGCCAAGCCGGTCAACACCGAGCAGTTGTTCTCGGCCCTGCGCCTGTGGCTGCATCGCTGACGTGACGGACCGACCGGCGACCATGGACAAGGTCAACATCCTGCTGATCGACGATCAGCCGGCCAAGCTCCTGAGCTACGAGGTCATCCTCGCCGAGCTGGGTGAGAACCTGATCAAGGCGACCTCGCCGCACGAAGCGCTCGGCATCCTGCTCAAGACCGAGGACGTCGCCGTCGTGCTGATCGACGTCGTCATGCCGCAGCTCGACGGCTTCCAGCTCGCCAGCATGATCCGCGAGCATCCGCGCTTCCAGCGGCTGGCCATCATCTTCGTCTCGGCGATCCAGGTCGCCGAGACGGATTTCTTGCGCGGCTATCAGATCGGTGCCGTGGACTACGTCCAGGTGCCGGTCGTGCCCGAGGTGCTGCGCGCCAAGGTCCGGGTGTTCGTCGACCTCTACCGCAAGACCCGCGAGCTCGAGGCGCTCAATGCGGAGCTCGAGGCGCGCGTCGCGGCACGCACCGCCGAGCTCGAGGCGCAGACCGAGCGGCTGCGCCAGAGCGAGGACCGGCGGTCGATCGCCCTGTCGGCCGGCGACATGGGATCGTGGGAGGTCGACCTCGTCACCGGGCACATCGAATGGGACGACGGTCCCTACCGCATCTTCGGCGTCGATCCGGCCTCGTTCGTGCCGACGGTCGAGCGCATCGAGGCGATGATGCATCCCGACGACCGGGCGGGCAGCGCCCTGTCGTCGATCCTGGCGTCCGAGCAGGCGCGCTTCCAGACCGAGTTCCGCATCGTGCGGCCGAGCGGCGAGCTGCGCTGGTGCTACGGCGCCGGGATCATCCTGCGCGACCCCGCCGGCAAGGCCCTGCGCATGACCGGCGTCACGGTCGACATCACCGAGCGCAAGCGGGCCGAGGAGCGGCAGGCGCTGCTGGCGCGCGAGGTCGACCATCGCGCCAAGAACACGTTGGCGGTCGTGCTGTCGATGCTGCGCCTCACCAAGGCGCCGACCATCGACGCTTTCATCTCGACCGTCGAAGGCCGTGTCCATGCCCTGGCGGCGACCCACAACCTCCTGTCGGCGACGCGCTGGGAGGGCGCCGATCTCGGCAGGATCGTCGACGAGGAGATGGCGCCCTACCACGCGAGCCATCGCCGCCGCGTACACACCGGCGGCCCGCGCGTGATCCTGCTGCCGGCGACGGCGCAGGCCGTGGCGCTGGCGCTGCACGAGCTCGCCACCAATGCCGCCAAGTACGGCGCCTTCTCGACCGACACCGGCTCGCTCAGCGTCACCTGGCGGACCGAGGGCGACACCATGGTGCTCGACTGGAGCGAAAGCGGCGGACCGCCGACCGAGGAGCCGGCGCGGCTCGGCCTCGGCCTCACCATCGTGCGCTCCAGCATCGAGGCTCAGTTCCGCGGCGCCGTGACCTACGACTGGCAGCCCGATGGCCTGCGCTGCCGCCTGACCATCCCGTTCGCACAGTCCGCCGCCGCGCCGGCGCAGGCACCGGCGCCCGCCCAGCCGGCCGAGGCCATGGCTGCCGACAAGAGCGATCTCACCGGCGTGCGCCTGATGGTCGTCGAGGACGAGATGCTGGTTGGCCTGCTGCTGAAGCGGACGCTCGAGGGATTCGGTGCGGTCGTCGTCGGCCCCTACGCTCGCCTCGCCGAAGGCCTGGCGGCGGCGCGCAGCGAACGCTTCGATGGCGCCGTGCTCGACCTCAACCTCGCCGGCGAGCTCGCCAATCCGATCGCCGACCAGCTGCTGGCGCACAGCGTGCCGTTTCTCTTCATCACCGGCTTCCAGCGCGAGAGCATCGACCGCCGCTACGCCAGCGTGCCGGTGCTGCAGAAGCCGATCGACGCCGCCCAGCTCGAGCGCGGCCTGCTCACCCTGCTGCATGGACGGGCTGCGCTGCGCCTGTGAGGCGCTCATG
>NZ_JBFWZI010000137.1:0-20072 GCF_050185545.1 Reyranella sp.
TTCAATTGAGGACAGGCCCTAGTCCACCTTCGCGCCGGACTGCCTGATCACCGGGGCCAGCCGCTTCTCGTCGGCGGCGCGGTAGGCCGCAGTGTCGGCTGGGTTCATCCAGATCCGCGTCGCGCCCTGCTGGTCGAAGGCCTTCTTGACCGCCTCGCTCTCGAGCGCCTTCCTGGTGAGCAGCGAGAGCTTCTCGACCATCGGCGCCGGCAGGCCGGCCGGGCCGCAGACGCCACCCCACGAGGTGATCTCGAAGCCCGGCAGGTACTCCGCCATGGTCGGGATATCGGGCGCTGCCGGATGGCGCTCGCGCGAGGTCACGGCGAGACCGCGTACCTTGCCCGAGCGCATCAGGCCGAGCGGCCCGGGGATATTGTCGAACATCATGTCGACCTGGCCTGCCAGCAGATCCTGGTGCGCCGGCGCGCTGCCGCGGTAGGGCACGTGCAGCAGGTTGATCTTGGCAAGCTGCTTGAACAATTCGCCGGTGATCTGCGGCGAGGTCCCGGCGCCGGACGATGCGAACGAATACTTGCCCGGATTGTCACGTGCCAGAGCGATCAGGTCGGGCACCGTCTTGGCCGGGAGGTCGAGCCGCACCATCAGCATGTTGGGCACCGACCACAACATGGCTATGCCGGTGAAGTCCTTCGCTGCGTCGAACGGTAACCTGGCATAGAGCGTCGGTGCGATGGCGTGGCTGGCGATGCTGTAGAGGCCGATCGTGTAGCCGTCGGGCGCCGACTTGGCGATCACGTCGGCGCCGACATTGCCGCCCGCGCCGGCCTTGTTCTCGACGACGAACTGCTGACCGGCGAGCTGCGACAGTTCGTGGCAGACGATCCGCGACAGGGTGTCGGTCGGTCCACCGGCGGGAAAGCTGTTGATGTATCGGACCGGCTTGTTAGGCCAATCATCGATGGCGCGGGCGACGCCCGCAGACAGCATCGGCGCGGCAAGCGCGCCTCCCGACAACAACAACGCGCGCCGGCGGGGCAGAGTAAGCTTGATCATCGTACGCGTCCTCCACGCAACACTACTTGCTCTTTGAGTGCACTCTATCAGGCAATGAGCCCACGGCGGGCCAGGGATTCGGAAATGGGTCTTGCAGAACGGAAATCTACGCGTTCTCGAGTCGCAGGGGCCTTGACCGAACAATGCAAAGTGGACGGAGGGTCTGGCCTTCCTCCGTCAGTTTCTTCCCTACCGCGAGCGCCTGCCCTGAGCTTGTCGAAGGGGCTCGCTCGCTCATGCGCTTGGACGAGCGCGACGGTGGGAGCGCGCCACTCCTGTGGCGCGACCATCGTCAATCACACTGAAGACGCGCCATGGGAGTGGCGCGTCCCCAGCCATCTCGCTCGCTAATAATCTGAGCGAGCGAGACCCTTCGACAAGCTCAGGGCAGGCGCTCGCGGTCCGGAACAACCTGATTTGACCTGTCCGCCAGCGGGGCGGTCCAGGCGTTGTAGCCGTAGACCCAGTCGGGGTCGGTGGCGCCCTTGCCCCATTGGTTCTGGCGCGATGTGAGCTGGATTCGCGCCGTGCGCTCCTGGCGCGTGACCTCGTAGCGGCGCAGCGCGGCGGCAATGCCGGCGCGCTC
This sequence comes from Reyranella sp., assembly GCF_050185545.1. Classification (GTDB taxonomy): domain Bacteria; phylum Pseudomonadota; class Alphaproteobacteria; order Reyranellales; family Reyranellaceae; genus Reyranella. The sequence continues at coordinate 1,601 of NZ_JBFWZI010000137.1, forward strand.
GACGCCGTCGAGGCAGCGCGACAGGATGGCGGCGTCCTCGATCGCCATCGCCGCGCCCTGCGCCATGTAGGGCGTCATCGGATGGCAGGAATCGCCCAGCAGGGTCACGGCGCCGTCACCCCATTGCTCCAGCGGATCACGATCGAGCAGGACGCGCTTGTGCACCGAGGGGCAGGCCGCCAGCACGCCGCGCACCGTCGGGTGAAACCCCTCGAAGGCTGCGCGCAGAACCTCGACGTCACCTTCCATCGACCAGGACTCGGCGGTGAATTGCGGCTCGGGCTGACTGGTGACGAAGTAGACCTCGCTGCGGTCGGGCTTCACCGGGTACATCACGATGTGGCGATCCTCGCCCCACCATTTCACGCAGTCGTCGATGGCGACGCCCTGCTCGGCGAGCCGATGCGCCGGGAAGGTCGTGCGATAGGCGATGCGGCCGGCGAACTGCGGCTCGACATTGCCGAACAGGAGGCTGCGGACGACCGAGTTGACACCGTCGGCGCCGATCACGGCGTCGGCCTCTGCCGTCGCGCCATTGGCGAAGGCGAGCCGGACACGGTCGCTGGCGCCGGCCTCGAGCCCGACCAGCCGGTGGTCGAGCCTGAGGCAGTCGGTCGGCACCAGGCTCGCCAGCGCTGCATGCAGATCGCCGCGGTGGGCGAGCAGATAGGGCGCGCCGTACTTCTCCTCCGCCGGCTCGCCGAACACCATGTCGAACAGCACCTCGCCGGTCCGCCAGTCGCGGTTGTTCCAAGAGCGGGGGTAGAAAGTCTCGGCGCGCAGCCGCTGTTCCAGGCCGAGGCCGCGCAGCACATGCATGGCGTTGCAGCCGATCTGGATGCCGGCGCCGAGACGGGCGAACTGCCTGGCCTGCTCGTAGACCGTGACGTCGAGGCCGACGCGGCGCAGCGCCGCCGCGGCGGCGAGGCCGCCCATGCCGGCGCCGATGATGGCGATGTCGATCTTGCGCAGGGTCATGGTGGAACGATGCCCCAAGTCCGCCCGGTTGCGCTACCGGCCGGCCTTCACCCGTTCCGCAATCTGGCCCACCGTGTAATGGGCCGACTGCACGGCCCCTTCCTGCCAGCCAGTGACGTAGCTCATGTGCTCGCCGGCGAAATGAAAGGGTCCATCCGGGGGCAGCAGGACCGGGTAGATCGTCTCGCGCGCGCCCGGGGTGAAGTCCCATTCGGCCCAGGCGCCGAGGGAGTAGGGCACCTTGCTCCACGCGACCGACGTCGAGGCGCCGACCTTCGCGCCATAGCCGGGATGAAGCCGCTCGCCATCGGCGATCGCCGCGGCGCGCCGCCCGGCCGGGCTCAGGACGGCGTAACGCCGGGCTGCCTCGTCTTCCCAGATATAGGCGCCGACCAGGATGCCCTTGCTCGATTGGATGCCATGCGAGGGGTACCAGAGCTGGTTGATGTCGCGGCTGGTCCAGCTGATGCCGCCATAGATCCGGTCGTCCAGCTCCCACCAGCGCGGCGCCGCCGCGAACGCAACCTTTGTCGCCGCGCCGTAGGTCGCGGCGCCCTGCTCGATCGCGTGCTGCACCGCCGGCGAGAAGTCGGCACGGATCGACTTCAGCACCGGCAGGGGAATGGTACAGACGACATAGTCGGCCTCGGTCCGCACGATGGTGCCGGCCCGCCGGTCGCGCGACACGATCCCGGCCCGCTCGCCGAGGCGCAGGATCTGCTCGACCTCGTGACCGTAGGCGACCTCGCCGCCGATCGCCTTCTCCAGCGCGTACACGATACGATCCATGCCGCCGACTGGCTGCAGCATGGTGGGCGCCTGGTTCCACGATTCGAGGAAGGTCAGGGCGTTGGCGAGGATGCGCGCCTCGTTGACACGCGCGATGTCGCCGATCGGGATCGGCCTCTGCAGCTTGCCACGTTGGGTTCCGGCGGCGGGGAACGTCTTCGGCGAGGCGAAGCCGGCGCGCGACGATCCGAGGTATGTCATGTCCTTCGTGAGCGCACCGAAGTTGCGCAACAGGCCGTCGAGACTGCCGTCGATGGGCGCCGACCGGGCCGCGAGCTCGGCGACCGCGCCGCGCATATCGGCCTGCAGGCGGGCAATGCGCTGCGGCTCGCCGGAGAACTCGCTGTCGATCTGGATCAGGGCGGCGCGGTTGTCGTTGATGAACGGCTCGAGCGCCACGCCGAGCTCGCGGCAATAACCCAGGATGCCGAGATGGTGATGCGAGAGGCGGGCCGCACCGGCGTTGAAGTAGAGGTCCGGGTCGGACTCCCAGTCGACCTTCTGGGTCGAATCCATCTCCTCGATCGTGTCGCCGCTACGCAGCGTCCACACGCGCCCGCCGGGCCGCGTGCGTGCCTCGAGCACAGTGCACTGATAACCGGCGCGACGCAGCAGCAGGGTCGAGACAAGTCCTGCGATTCCGGCGCCCAGCACTGCCACGCTCTTGCCGCGGCCCGAATCGGCCGGCAGGACCGGTGCTGTGGCGAACACGATGGGAACGGGCAACAGCCCCATCGCCTTGAGCGTGAGCGTCGCCGCGCCGACACTACCCAGCACGTCCAGCAATCCGCGTCGCGACAGGTCGGCTGCCACCGTCCATCCCCTCCATGGCCGTCCCGTGCACGATATCATCGTCTTCCGGACCGCGGGCGTCCCGCCCGCTCATCAGCTTGAGCGGGCGGGACGCCCGCGGTCCGGGAGAGCATGAGCTCACCCAGCCTCGATTCCCACGAACGCCCGCACCTGCGCCACCGCCTCGGCGAGGCCGACGCGCGCCACCGGCACTCCCGGCGGGAAGGCGCCGAGCAGGCGGCTGGGCAGGCGCGAGTCGAGCATGACGAAGACGCCGCGGTCGGTGGCGCGCCGGATCAGGCGGCCGTAGGCCTGCTTGAGTCGCAGCCGCGCCAGCATGTCGTCGTAGGCATTGTTGCCGGCGCCGGCCTTCTTCCAGGCTTCCTTGCGGGCGCGATGGAGGATGTCGGGGCGCGGCCAGGGCACGCGGTCGAACACGATCAGGCGTAGCGAGCGGCCGGGCACGTCGACGCCGTCGCGCACCGCGTCGGTGCCGAGCAGGCAGGAATGCTCCTCGGCGCGAAAGATATCGACCAGCGTCGCCGCGTCCATGCCGCCGACATGCTGGGCGTAGAGCGGCAGCCCGGCCACCTCGATCGCCGGCGCGATGCGCTGGTGCACGGCGCGCAGCCGGCCGATGGCGGTGAACAGGCCGAGCGCGCCGCCGCCCGCCGCCACGAACAGCTCGCGGTAGGCGGCGGCGATCTGCTCGGCATCGTCGCGCCGGACGTCGCGCACGATCAGCACGCGCGTGGAGTCGGGATAGTCGAACGGCGAGGCCATCGCCGCGCGCACGGCCGGCGCCATCAGATGGCGCGTACCGGTGCGCGCCTCGGCGACGTCCCAGTCGGCCAGCGCTTCCGGCTTCTCGTCGTTCGCGGCGACCGGAACGTCGAGCGAATCGCGCAAGGTCGCCGAGGTGATGACGGCGCCGTGTGCCGGCCGGATCACCGAGTTCACGAACGGCTCGGTCGGATCGAGATAATGGCGGAACATTCCGACATCGATCTCTCGGTTCTGGCTCTTCTCGATCGCCAACCAGTCGACGAAGGCCGGATCGGGTTCGCCATGCAGGCCGCGCAGCATCGCCCGCCACGCCTCGAGCGTGCGTTCGCAACGGTTGGTGAGCGAGCGTACGACGCCTTCGATTCGGGCACGCTGGGCCGAGTCGAGCTTGTCGGCCTCGGCTTGAAGCTTAGCCTGCAGCATCTGGCGCAGCCGGCGCACCGGGACCAGCATCTGTGACAGCATCTCGGCGAGCTGGTCGGCCGCGTCGAGCAGGCCCGGTGTCAGCGGATGGACGTCGCACTCCTGGCCAAAGCCCTGATCCTCGTCCGACGAGCGCGCGCGCACCTGCTGGCGTACCAGGGCCAGGAACTCCTCGGCCGGACCCAGCACCGTGCCGTCGGCAAGCCGCGTCTGCCAGTTGCTGGCCGGCAGCAGCTGCGCCGATTCGAGCAGCTGGCGCAGGGCGCGATGCGCTTCCTGGTCGTCGCCCAGGAGGTCGGCGATGCGGCGCTCGAGGCCGCGCGCACGGCTGCCGCGGCGGCCCTCGGCGCCCATCAGCCAGCGCCGCAGGTCGGACGCCTCGACGCCGCTGAGATGCGCACCGAAGGCCGAGTCGGCGGCATCGAACAGGTGATGGCCCTCGTCGAACACGTAGCGCAGCGGGCGCGTGGCATCGTCGAGGCCGCCCATCGCCGCCTGGATCATCACCAGCGCGTGGTTGGCGATGACGATGTCGGCCTGGCGGGCGCGTCGGATGGTGCGCTCGACGAAGCATTTTCTGTAGTGCTCGCAGGCCGAGTAGATGCATTCGCCACGGCGGTCGGCGAGCCGGTTGACGCGGCCGCGACCGATCAGGTCGAGCAGCCAGGCCGGAAGGTCGCCCCCCACGATGTCGCCGTCGCGGCTGGCCAGCGCCCAGCGCGCCAGCAGGCCGAGCCCGACGGCGTTCTCCGGCACCAGGCCGGTGCGCATCGCCGCCTCCTGGTAATTCAGCAGGCAGAGATAGTTCTCGCGCCCCTTGCGGACGACGACGCGGCGGCGCTTCTCGGCACTGTCGCGGTGCAGGCGGTCGAGCTCGTTGTCGATCTGGCGCTGCAGGTTGCGGGTGTAGGTAGCGATCCACACCGGCGCGCCGTTCTTCTCCGCCCACAGCGAGGCCGGCGCGACATAGCCCAGCGTCTTGCCGACACCGGTGCCGGCCTCGACCAGCACGACGTTGGGCCGCTCCTCCTGTTCGCGCGGGGCGAAGGCCTGGCTCGCCGCGGACGCGTAGTCGCCCTGGCTCGGCCGTGCTTCGGCGAGATGCGCGCCGGCGGCAATGAGTTGACCCAGGCGCAGCCGCGCCTCGCGCGGCTCGACCGGCAGGCTTTTAGGCGGCGGCGGGGGCGGTGGCTCCTCCCATTGCGGCAGGCTCTTCCAGACGTCGAGCCCGGCGAGCGCACGCAGCTTCTGCGCCGCCGGGTCGAGACCGAGCGCCGCCAGCACGTCGTCGGCCCACGGCCAGCTGCCGCGCGCCATGGCGAGCGCCGTCGCCTTCATTTCGGGCGAGGCGAGGGCCGCCATGTCCTCGAGCTCGTCGATCAGCCGGCGCGCGATGTCGGGCAGCGCTTCCGCCTCCTCTTCAGGCGTCGTCGGCAGGGGGAGATCGAGCGCCTCGCAGAGGCCCCGCGGCGTCGGCAGGCAGAACCGGGCAGGCCGGACGAAGGCGAACAGCTCCAGCAGATCGCGCGCCGCCAGCCGCTCGGTCCCGAGCCGCGCCGCCACCGCGGGCGCGTGGCAGACGAGTGGCGGCGTCGCGGCGGCCCGCAACGCGGCATCGGCCGCCGACAGCCGCTCGATCCGGCCGTCGCCGGTGCGCCACAGCGCCCCGCGGGCCGTGGCGATCAGGGCCGGTCGGGTCTCCGGAAACGATGCCATTGCGGGCTGGATAGCATGAATTGGCCGTACGGAGACCCAGGGACTCATGGCTCATGCGGACCGCGGGCGTCCCGCCCGCTCATGTCCCGCTCATTGGGGGTAAGCATGAGCGGGCGAGACGCCCGCGGTCCACAAGACGATGACCGCCCTCAGCCCCGTCGCAGCGCCTTGGTGCCGGCCAGGTCGCGCAGGCGTTCCAGGTCGGCGATGGCGATCTGGCGTCCCTGGCCGCTGACGCCCAGCGGGCGCAGGGTTGCGAAAGCACGCGACAGGCTCTGAGGCGTGATGCCGAGGCGGCCGGCGATGAGCCGGCGACCGCCCGGAAGGGTCACCGTGGCGCTTCCCGACTGGCGCGGCGCCAGCGCCAGCAGCATGGCCGACAGGCGCTCCGTCGCCGACAGGAGCTTCAGATCCTTGATCTGGCCCATAAGGATCCGCCAGTAGCTCGATAGCTGGAGCGTCGCGCCGTAGGCCAGCGCGCCGTTGGCCCGCACCTGGGCGCGAAAGGCGGCGGCAGGCCACAACAGGATGCGCCCTTCGTCGATCAGCCGGGCGGTCACCAGGTAGGGCATGTCGAGCATCACGGCCGGCAGGACGAAGCCGTCGCCCGGCCCGAAGAACTCGATCAGCATTTCCTCGCGCGGCCCCTCGGCGAACAGGCCGACCTTGCCCGAGAGGACAATGTGCAGAAATTCCGGCTTGTCGCCTTGATGGCAAGGGGTGGCCCCGCGCGGCAGCGTCTGCACGAAGCATGTTGCCAGAAGCGCGGCCAGATCGGCCTCGCTGACCTGCGAGAACAGGCGGGCCCGGCGGATCAGGGGGATATCCGAAGGACGCATTTAGAGGGCTGTCGTTACCAAATGTGAACACCAATCGTTCACATAGCTTAACCGATTCGCAATCCCCACGCTCCCGCCAGCGCGGCTTGATTCACGTCAACCCGATCACCGCGCGCCGCCGCGACTGTAGCGCCAGCAAAGGAGACCCGCGATGGCGACGCCGCAGAGTGTCGGAGAGAACAACCGCGACCGCACCATGGCCCTCGGCATGAGCACGCTGGCCTTCACGGTGTGCTTCGCGGTCTGGACGATCTTTTCGATCATCGGTGTGCAGATCAAGAAGGACCTCGGTCTCACCGACACCCAGTTCGGTCTGCTGGTCGGTACGCCGATCCTGACCGGATCGCTGATCCGCCTCGTCCTCGGAATCTGGTCCGATCAGCACGGCGGGCGCATCGTCTACAGCCTGGTCATGGTCGCGGCGGCGGTGGCGACGTGGCTGCTCACCTACGCCTACGACTATCCGACCTTCCTGCTGGCGGCGCTCGGCGTTGGCATCGCCGGCGGCTCCTTCTCGGTCGGCATCGCCTACGTCTCGCGCTGGTATGACGCAGCCAGGCAAGGCACGGCGCTCGGCATCTTCGGCGCCGGCAATGTCGGCGCGGCGGTCACCAAGTTCGTCGCGCCCTTCATCATGGTGGCGTGGGGCTGGAAGAGCGTCGCCGAGATCTGGGCAGCCGCCCTGGTCGTCATGGCCGTGCTGTTCTGGTTCACCACCAAGGACGACCCCGAGCTGGCGGCGCGCCGCAGGTCGGGTGCCAAGCCGGAATCGATGGCGGCGATGCTGGAGCCGCTGCGCAACGTCCAGGTCTGGCGCTTCTCACTCTACTACTTCTTCGTCTTCGGCGGCTTCGTTGCCCTGGCGCTGTGGCTGCCGCGCTACCTGATCGGCGTCTACGGGCTCGACATCACCATGGCCGGCATGATCGGCGCGGCCTACTCGGTGCCGGCCAGCCTGTTCCGCATCTACGGTGGCGTGCTGTCCGACAAGTTCGGTGCTCGCCGGGTGATGTACTGGACGTTCGGTGTCTCGGTGGTGGCGTGCTTCGTGCTGTCCTATCCGCCGACCCAGTACATCGTGAAGGGCATCACGGGCCCGATCAGCTTCACCCTCGAGATGGGGCTGGTGCCGTTCACCGTCATCGCCTTCGTGCTCGGCTTCTTCATGAGCCTCGGCAAGGCCGCGGTCTACAAGCACATCCCGGTCTACTACCCGGGCCGCGTCGGCGCGGTCGGCGGCGTGGTCGGGCTGGTCGGCGGGCTGGGCGGCTTCGTGCTGCCGATCGCCTTCGGCCTGCTCAACGATCTCACCGGCGTGTGGACCAGCTGCTTCATGCTGCTGTTCCTCGTGGTCGCGGTGTCACTCGTCTGGATGCACGTCTCGATCCGCGCCATGGAGCGCGAGAAGGCGGGCGAGGCGCTGGCGCGGCTGCCCGAGCTGCCGGAAATGCAGGAGATCCATGGCCCGCAACATGTCGGCAAGCTGTCCGGCAAGACCCTGCAGGAATGGCATCCCGAGGATCGCGAATTCTGGGAGAAGACCGGTCGGCGGATCGCCCAGCGCAACCTCGCGATCTCCATCCCGGCGCTGCTGCTGTCCTTCGCGGTATGGATGGTGTGGTCGGTCGTCGTCGCCAAGCTGCCGGCGATCGGCTTCACCTATACGACAGACCAGCTGTTCTGGCTGGCCGCCCTTCCCGGTGTCTCGGGCGCCACGCTGCGCATATTCTACTCCTTCACCGTGCCGATCTTCGGCGGCCGGCTGTGGACGACGGTCGCCACCTGGTCGCTGATGCTGCCGGCAGTGGGCATCGGCTATGCTGTGCAGAACCCTGCGACGCCGTACTGGATGTTCCTGATCCTGGCGCTGCTGTGCGGCTTCGGCGGCGGCAACTTCGCCTCGTCGATGTCCAACATCTCCTTCTTCTTCCCCAAGGCGGAAAAGGGCAACGCGCTGGCCCTCAATGCCGGCCTGGGCAACCTCGGCGTCAGCGTCGTGCAGTTCGTCGTGCCGATGGTGATCACCGCCGGCGTGTTCGGCTTCCTCGGCGGCGAGCCGCGGGTCGCCAAGGAGCCGTGGGGCGAATCGCAGATGTGGCTGCAGAACGCGGGTTTCATCTGGGTGCCGTTTATCGCCGCCTCGGCCTTCGCCGCCTGGTTCGGCATGAACGACATTGCCTCCGCCCGGGCCTCCTTCGCCGAGCAGTCGGTCATCTTCCAGCGCCGGCACAACTGGATCATGTGCTGGCTCTATACCGGCACCTTCGGCTCCTTCATCGGCTATTCGGCGGCGTTTCCGCTGCTCAGCAAGACGCAGTTCCCGGACATCGTCGCCCTCAAGTACGCCTTCCTCGGGCCGCTGGTCGGTGCGCTGTCGCGCTCGCTTACCGGCTGGGTGTCCGACCGCTGGGGCGGCGGCCGCGTCACCTTCTGGGTGTTCGTCGCCATGGCACTTGGCACGGTCGGCCTCCTGTACTTCCTGAATGAGCGCAGTTTCCCGGGCTTCTTCGCCATGTTCCTGCTGCTGTTCTTCGCCAGCGGCGTCGGCAACGCGTCCACCTTCCAGATGATCCCGGCGATCATGCGCAAGGACATGGACCGCCTGATGCCGGGCGCGACCGTCGAGGTTCGTCGCCTGCAGGCCGAGCGGGAGTCTGCCGCCATCATCGGCTTCACCTCGGCGATCGCCGCCTACGGCGCGTTCTTCATCCCCAAGAGCTTCGGCTCGTCGATCGCGCTCACCGGCAGCGCCGCCATGGCGCTCTACGGCTTCCTCGCCTTCTACCTGAGCTGCATCGCGCTCACCTGGTTCGTCTACACGCGGCGCGGCGGCCTGCTGTTCGACGTCGAGCGCGGCCGGAGCGCCGCGCGTCCCGCCGCGGCATCCGCCACGCCCTGACCGCCATCCCGCCATCGCCCGAGGAGTTTACCCGTGTCGCATTTTCTCGATCGCCTGACCTTCTTCCGCAAGGTCAAGGAGCCCTTCGCCGACGGCCACGGCATCACTACATCGGAGGACCGCGGCTGGGAGGACGCCTACCGCAAGCGCTGGCAGCACGACAAGATCGTGCGTTCCACGCACGGCGCCAACTGCACCGGCTCGTGCTCGTGGAAGATCTATGTCAAGGGCGGGATCGTCACCTGGGAAACCCAGCAGACCGACTATCCGCGCACCCGGCCCGACCTGCCCAACCACGAGCCGCGCGGCTGCTCGCGCGGCGCCAGCTACAGCTGGTATCTCTATTCGGGTAATCGCGTGAAGTATCCGCTGGCGCGCTCGCGCCTGTTGCGTCTGTGGCGCGAGGCGCGCGCCACGCTCGCCCCCGTCGCCGCCTGGGCCTCGATCGTCGAGGATCCGAAGAAGCGTGATGCCTACACGAGGAAACGCGGCCACGGCGGCTTCGTGCGCGTCGGCTGGGAGGAGGCGACCGAGATCGTCGCCGCGGCCAATGCCTACACCGCGAAGACCTACGGCCCCGATCGCATCCTGGGCTTTTCGCCCATCCCGGCGATGTCGATGGTCTCGTATGCCGCGGGCTCTCGCTACCTGTCGCTGATCGGCGGCGTGTGCATGTCGTTCTACGACTGGTACTGCGACCTGCCGCCAGCCTCGCCGCAGACCTGGGGCGAGCAGACCGACGTGCCCGAGTCGGCCGACTGGTACAACGCCGGCTTCGTCATCCTGTGGGGCTCCAACGTGCCGCAGACGCGCACGCCGGACGCCCATTTCTACACCGAGGCGCGCTATCGCGGTCTGAAGAGCGCGGTGATCTGTCCCGACTACTCGGAGGCGTCGAAGTTCGGCGACATCTGGCTGTCGGTGAAGCAGGGCACCGATTCGGCGCTCGCCATGGCGATGGGCCACGTGATTCTCAAGGAATATCACGTCGACCGCCAGGTGGCGTATTTCCGGGACTACATCAGGCGCTACACCGATATGCCGATGCTGGTCCGGCTGGCAAAGCGCGATGGCCTGTACGTGCCCGACCGCTTCGTGCGCGCCAGCGACTTCGACGCCAGCCTGGGCGAGCAGAACAACCCCGAATGGAAGACCGTCGCCTTCGATGCCGCGAGCGGCGCGGTCGTGACGCCGCGCGGCTCGGTCGGCTTCCGCTGGGGCGAGAGCGGCAAGTGGAACCTTGAGGAGAAGGACTCCACGGGCAAGGACGTCTCGCTGCTGCTGTCGCTCAAGGACACGCGAGACGATGTGGTCGAGGTCGGCTTCCCCTATTTCGGCAATATCGCACATGAGCACTTCGTCTCGACGGCGCACGACGCCGTGCTGACGCGCAAGGTGCCGGTTCGTCGGCTGGCGCTCGCCGACGGCGAGACTTTGGTGGCGTCGGTGCACGATCTCTTCGTCGCCAACTACGGCGTCGATGGCGGGCTTGGCGGACCAAACGTCGCCGGGTCATTCGACGAGGAGGTGCCCTACACGCCGGCCTGGGCCGAGAAGATCACCGGTGTGCCGCGCGACAAGATCATCCAGGTGGCGCGCGAGTTCGCGACCAATGCCGAGAAGACCAATGGCCGCTCGATGGTGATCATCGGCGCGGCGATGAACCATTGGTACCACGCCGACATGAACTATCGCGGCGTGATCAACATGCTGGCGATGTGCGGCTGCGTCGGCCAGTCGGGCGGCGGCTGGGCCCACTATGTCGGCCAGGAGAAGCTGCGGCCGCAGGCGGGCTGGGCGCCGCTCGCCTTCGCCCTCGACTGGGGGCGCCCGCCGCGCCAGCAGAACTCGACGTCGGCGTTCTACGCCCATACCGACCAGTGGCGCTACGAGACGATCAACGTTGGCGACATCGTCTCGCCGACCGCGCCGACGGGCGCCTGGGACGGTGCGATCATCGACTACAACGTGCGCGCCGAGCGCATGGGTTGGCTGCCGTCGGCACCGCAGCTCGAGCAGAACCCGCTCGGCATCGCCCACGCCGCGGCGGCGGCCGGCCTCGAGGCCAAGGACTACGTGGCGCAGAAGCTGAAGAGCGGCGAGCTGCGTCTGTCCTGCGAGGACCCCGACAATCCGCGCAACTGGCCGCGCAACATGTTCGTCTGGCGCTCCAACCTCTTGGGCTCGTCGGGCAAGGGGCACGAGTACTTCCTGAAGCACCTGCTCGGCACGACGCACGGCGTCATGGGCAAGGATCTCGGCGAGGAGGGCAAGGCCAAGCCCAAGGAAGTCGTGTGGCGCGACGAGGGGCCCGAGGGCAAGCTCGATCTGCTGGTGACGCTCGACTTCCGCATGTCGACCACCTGCGTCTACTCCGACATCGTCCTGCCGACGGCGACCTGGTACGAGAAGAACGACCTCAACACCTCCGACATGCATCCCTTCATCCATCCGCTGACCGCGGCGGTGGATCCGGTATGGGAGGCGAAGAGCGACTGGGAGATCTACAAGGCGATCGCCAAGGCCTTCTCGCGCGTCGCGCCGGAGGTGCTGGGGGTCGAGAAGGACGTCGTGCTGACGCCGATCCTGCACGACAGCCCGGGCGAGATCGCCCAACCAATCGACGTCAAGGACTGGAAGCGGGGCGAGGTCGAGCCGATCCCGGGCAAGACCATGCCTGCCGTCACCGTGGTCGAGCGCGACTATCCCAGCGTCTACCAGCGCTTCACCTCGCTCGGACCACTGATGGCCAAGGTCGGCAACGGCATCAAGGGAATCGCCTGGCAGACCAAGCCCGAGGTCGAGCATCTCGAGCGCCTGAACGGCGTCGTCGCCGACGGGCCGACCAAGGGGCTGGTGCGCATCGAGACCGACATCGACGCCGCCGAGGTGCTGCTCATGCTGGCACCGGAGACCAACGGCGAGGTCGCGGTGCGCTCGTGGGAGGCGCTGGCCAAGACGACCGGCCGCGACCATGCGCATCTGGCGCTGCCCAAGGAGGACGAGAAGATCCGCTTCCGCGACGTCGTCGCCCAGCCGCGCAAGATCATCTCGGCGCCGACCTGGTCGGGGCTGGAGAGCGAGAAGGTCTGCTACAACGCGGGCTACACCAACGTCCACGAGCTGATCCCGTGGCGCACGCTGACGGGGCGCCAGCAGCTCTACCAGGACCATCGCTGGATGCTGGCGTTCGGCGAGGGCCTGTGCGTCTACCGCCCGCCGGTCGACCTGCGCACGACGAAGTCCGTCATCGACGCGCGGCCGAACGGCAACAGGCAGGTCGTGCTGAATTTCATCACGCCGCATCAGAAGTGGGGCATCCACTCCACCTACACCGACAACCTGATGATGCTCACCCTGTCGCGCGGCGGCCCGATCGTGTGGCTGAGCGAGGTCGACGCGGCCAAGGCGGGCATCGCCGATAACGACTGGGTCGAGGCCTACAACAGCAACGGCGCCCTGGTCGCGCGCGCCGTCGTCTCGCAGCGCATGAAGGAGGGAACCCTCTTCATGTACCACGCCCAGGAGAAGATCGTGAACGTGCCGGGCTCGGAGATGACCGGCAAGCGCGGCGGCATCCACAACTCGGTGACGCGTGCAGTGCTGAAACCAACGCACATGATCGGCGGCTACGCCCAGCTGGCCTACGGATTCAACTACTACGGCACGATCGGCACCAACCGCGACGAGTTCGTCGTGGTGCGCAAGCTCGCCAATGTCGACTGGCTGGAGCGTCCCTGGCGCGACGCCCCGACCGGCCCGGCCGCGCTCGCCGCCGACTGAACAGGAGACACGTCATGAAAATCCGCGCGCAAATCGCGATGGTCCTCAACCTCGACAAATGCATCGGCTGCCACACCTGCTCGGTGACCTGCAAGAACGTGTGGACCAATCGCGAAGGCATGGAATACGCCTGGTTCAACAACGTCGAGACCAAGCCCGGCGTCGGCTATCCCAAGGAGTGGGAGAACCAGAAGCGCTGGAACGGCGGCTGGGTGCGCAAGAGGAACGGCCGCATCCAGCCCCGGATCGGCGCCAAGTGGCGCGTCCTCGCCAACATCTTCGCCAATCCGGACCTGCCGGAGATCGATGACTACTACGAGCCCTTCACCTTCGACTACGAGCACCTGCAGAAGGCGCCCGAGCTCGAGGCCTTCCCGACGGCAAGGCCGCGCTCGCTGATCACCGGCCAGCGCATGGAGAAGATCGAATGGGGTCCCAACTGGGAGGAGATCCTGGGCGGCGAGTTCGCCAAGCGCTCGGCCGACGTCAATTTCGAGGGCGTGCAGAAGGAGATCTACGGCCAGTTCGAGAATACTTTCATGATGTACCTGCCGCGGCTGTGCGAGCACTGCCTCAACCCGGCCTGCGTCGCAGCCTGCCCGTCGGGCGCCATCTACAAGCGCGAGGAGGACGGTATCGTCCTGATCGACCAGGACAAGTGCCGCGGCTGGCGCATGTGCGTCTCGGCCTGCCCGTACAAGAAGATCTACTTCAACTGGTCGTCGGGCAAATCGGAGAAGTGCATCTTCTGCTACCCGCGCATCGAAGCGGGCCAGCCGACCGTGTGCTCGGAAACCTGTGTCGGCCGCATCCGCTATCTCGGCGTGGTCCTGTACGACGCCGACCGGATCGAGCAGGCGGCGAGCGTCGCCGACGAGAAGAAGCTCTACGAGGCGCAGCTCGGCGTGTTCCTCGATCCCCGTGACGAGGGCGTGATCGCGCAGGCCCGCGCCGACGGCGTGCCGGAGTCCTGGCTCGAGGCGGCCTGTCGCTCGCCGGTGTGGAAGATGGCCATGGAGTGGAAGGTCGCCTTCCCGCTCCATCCCGAGTACCGCACGCTCCCCATGGTCTGGTACGTGCCGCCGCTGTCGCCGATCCAGTCGGCGGCCGAGGCGGGCAAGATGGGCGTCGACGGCGCGATGCCCGACGTCCGCTCGCTGCGCATTCCGCTGCGCTACCTCGCCAACATGCTGACCGCCGGCGACGAGGAGCCGGTGGCCAAGGGCCTCGAGCGCATGCTCGCCATGCGCACCTACATGCGCGCCAAGACCGTCGATGGCGTGATCGACACGGCCGTCGCCAGGCGCGTCGGCCTTACGCCTGAAGCGATCGAGGACATGTACCACGTGATGGCGATTGCCAATTACGAGGATCGCTTCGTCATCCCGACCGCTCATCGCGAGACGTCGGAGGACGCCTACCAGCTGCGCGGCGCCTGCGGCTTCAGCTTCGGCAACGGCTGCTCGCCGGACGACGGCGGCAACCTGTTCGCCGGCGGCAAGCTCAAGGCGCGCAATCCGATGGAGGTCGCGTGATGAAGACGTTGCGTGCCCTGGCGGCGCTGCTGTCCTACCCCACGGCCGACCTCGTCGAGGCCGCGCCCGAAATCCGCAATGCGATCGATCGCGAGGCCGTGCTGCCGGTTGTCCAGCGCGCCGCCCTCGGTCGGCTGATCGACGAGCTCGCGAGCGGCGATCTCTACGACCTGCAGGAGCGCTATGGCCTCCTGTTCGACCGCACGCGCGCGCTGTCGCTGCACCTCTTCGAGCATGTCCATGGCGAGAGCCGCGACCGCGGCCAGGCGATGGTCGACCTGCTGAAGCTCTACGAGGAGGGCGGCTACACGCCGACGCCGTGCGAGCTGCCGGACTTCCTGCCGCTGTTCCTCGAGTACGCCTCGATCCTCGAGCCGCGCGCGGCGATCGAGCTGATCGGCCAGCCGGCCAACGTGATCGCCGCGCTGCGCGAGCGCCTGGCCAAGCGCAGCTCGTCCTATGAAGCGGTCATGTCGGCGCTGCTTGCCCTGTCGCGCGCGAAGCCCGACCAGGCGGCGCTCGCGGTGCTGCGGGCCGAGCCAGATCCCGAGCCCGACGATCTCGAGGCTCTCGACGCGGCGTGGGTCGAGCAGGAGGTGCGCTTCGGCCCCGGCACCAATGCGAACGACGGCTGCGCGATCGACGGCCTCGCCGAGAGGCTGCGCGCCGCCCAGCGCTCGCCTGAGGGCGTCGCGCCGCCTCTCGGCCGTCGGCGGCCTGCCGCCCGGCACCCGGCCGAGGGTATCGCATCACCGCTCGACCCGCAGCGGGCCGCCGTCCCGCCTTGCCATCCTGGATCGGGAGTCGCGTCATGAGGGACTACGTCTTTCATCTGCTGTTCGTCTGGTATCCCTACATCTGCCTCACGGTCTTCCTGCTCGGCAGCCTGATCCGCTTCGACCGCGAGCAGTACACGTGGCGGGCGAGCTCGAGCCAGCTCCTGCGCAAGCGCCAGCTGCGCTGGGGCTCGAACCTGTTCCACGTCGGCATCCTGTTCCTGATGTTGGGCCATGCCGTCGGCCTGCTGACGCCGACCTCGCTCTACACCCTGGTGATCACGGTCGAGCAGAAGCAGCTGATCGCGGTCGCCGCCGGCGGCATTGCGGGTGTCGTCTGCTTCATCGGCCTCAGCCTGCTGCTGCATCGTCGCCTGTTCGACGAGCGCATCCGGCTTACCAGCTCGGTCATGGACATCGCGCTGCTGGCGCTGCTGTGGCTGCAGCTCTGCCTCGGGCTCGCCACGCTGCCGTTCTCGCTCGCCCATTCCGACGGCTCGGTGATGCTGGTGCTGTCGCACTGGGCGCAGGGCATCGTCACCCTGCATCCGGTCGACGCGGCGACGCTGCAGGGCCTCGCCTGGCCCTACCTGATGCACCTCGTGCTGGGCATGACTCTGTTCCTGGTTTTTCCGTTCAGCCGCCTGGTCCACATCTGGTCGGCGCCGGTCTGGTATCTCGGCCGGCGCGGCTACCAGGTCGTGCGCACGCGCCGTCCGTTGCCGGCGGCACGGCAGTCCCTGCCAGCCACGCGCCAGCCCGCGGAGTGACCATCATGAGCACAGTGTCTACTGCGCGGGCGGCGCGCCGCCGTCCCGGGCGCCCCGTACCGGTCAGCGTCAACGGCCATCCCATCGCCAGCGCCGACATCATCCGCGAAACCCAGCATCACGCGTCTGCCGATCCCGACGAAACGTGGGCGCTGGCGACCCGCGCACTCGCCATCCGCGAGCTGCTGCGCCAGGAAGCCGACCGCCTCGCCATCGAAGCCGAGCCGCTGGAGGACGACGAGGGACGCCGCGAGACTCCGGACGAGGCGCGCCTGCGCGCTCTGCTCGATCGCGAGGTCGCGGTGCCGCGTGCCGACGAGGCGGCGTGCCGGCGCTACTACGACTCGAACCGCCGGCGCTTCCGTTCGCCCGACCTGTTCGAGGCGGCGCACATCCTGCTGCCCGCCGATCCGGGCGATGCGGCGGCGCGCGATGCCGCCCGGCAGGCCGCGCAAGCCCTGATCGACGAGCTGAAGGACCGGCCGCAGGCATTCACCGCGTTGTGCGCCAGCCATTCGGCCTGCCCGTCGCGCGAGCAGGGCGGCAATCTCGGCCAGATCGGCCCCGGCCAGACGGTCGCCGAGTTCGAGCAGGCGTTGCGGCGCATGACCCCCGGCGCCCTGCACGGCGAACCGGTGGAGACGCGCTACGGCTTTCATGTCGTGCGGCTCGATCGCCGCATCGACGGCCGCGAGCTGCCCTTCGAGCTGGTGCGCGAGCGCATCGCCGACTACCTCGACGAGGCGGTCCATCGGCGCGCCCTGCAGCAGTACGTCGCCATTCTCGCCGGCCGCGCCGCGGTGACCGGCGTCGACCTCGCGGCCGCACACGGCCCGCTCGTCCAGTAGGGAGGCGGGGATGCTGCTGGGCGACATGCTGGCCGCGCTGGGCGACGAGACCGAAGCTGCCTCGACGCTGATGGCGCTGGGCGACCTCAAGCTGATGGTCGCCCTCGACGGTGCGGCGCACCGCGCCGGCGAGACGACCGCTTCCTATGCCGTTCGCGCAGTGCGCCGGTTCGCCGACCAGGCCGATGACGATGCCTGGCTCGATCTCATGGGCGCGCTCGAGCGCGCCGACGACCCCGCGGCCGCGTGCCTCGGCCGAATGCTCGCCTGGTCGCTGCGCCGCGACGGCGAGCCCGCGACGCGACGCTGCAACCACACCGCTGTTTCAAGAGGAGAGTAGTCATGTCGAACCAGCTCATCGCCGCCGTGGTCTATGCCGACGGCGTCTATCCCGACCAGGCCATTGAGCGCGCCCTCGAGCCGATGCGCGAGGCGGGCCTGCCGCTCGCGGGCGTGCTGCAGCGCGCCGCCGACGAACTTCCGGGCCGGCATCCCTGCGATCTCCTGATCGAGGATCTGGCAAGCGGCGAGGTCGTGGCGCTGGCGGAGCATCGCGGCAAGGAGGCGCGCGGCTGCCGGCTCGATGTAAGCCTGCTGACCGAGGTGGCGGACGCCGTCCTCACGAGCCTGCAGACCGATTCGCCACGCCTTCTGGTGGTCAACAAGTTCGGCAAGATCGAAGCCGACGGCGGCGGTATGCGCGACGCGATCGCCGAGGCGGTCGACCTCGGCATTCCCGTCCTGGTCGGCGTGCCGGCGCGCAATCTCGACCGCTGGCGCGCCTTCGCCGGGCCGCTCGCCGTCGAGCTGGCGCCACGAGCGGACGCGATTACCGGCTGGCTGCAGGCACACGCGCTGACTGTCGAACCCGACACGCGTTCCGCCGCAGTCGCGGGCACGATCCGGCCGGCCGCGCGCTGAAGCGACGACAGGCCATGGACGACGTCACGATTGCCCGCGCGGTCCACGTGCTGGCGGTCGTCCATTGGATGGGGGGAGTGGCCTTCGTGACGGCCGTTGTCCTGCCGGCCGTCGCCGTGGCCCCTGTCGCGCAGCGACTCGCCCTTTTCGAGTCGGTCGAGCAGCGCTTCGCGCGCCAAGTCAGGGTGTCGGTGCCGTTGGCCGGTGTCAGCGGCTTCTACATGGCGGAGCGCCTCGACGCCTGGGATCGCTTCCTCGAACCGACAGGCTGGTGGCTCGTGGCCATGGCGGCGCTTTGGTTCGTTTTCATGGCGATCCTGTTCATCGTCGAACCGTTCGTCGTGCACGACTGGTTCCACACCCGCGCGCTCGCCGATCCGGACGGCGTGTTTCGTCTCGTACAGGCGCTTCACTGGGTCCTGCTGTCCGCCGGGGTGGCAACCGCCGCCGCGGGCGTGCTCGGCGCCCACGGCGTTCTGGGTTGAAGAGAGGAAGCCGTGACTGGTTGCTCCAGGCTTTCCCACTGTCTGCTGGCGCTGGCATTGACTTGCGCCGCATCCGCCGGACAGGCGGCATCTCCGGAACCTTCGCCGCAGTGGCTCGCCTACTGCACCAAG
>NZ_JBFWZI010000138.1:0-10667 GCF_050185545.1 Reyranella sp.
AGGTCGTAGGCGATCTGCTTGTTGAGGCGACCGCGCGCCACGCCGGAGAGCACCTCGCGTTCGCGCGGTGTAAGGGTCGCCAGCCGCTCGGCATGCTGCCTGACCACCAGGGCCTCCGCTCGCAGTGCGACGTCCTTCTCGATCGCTGCGTTGACGGCATCGAGCAGCGCCTGGGGCCGAAAGGGTTTGGTCAGGAAATCGATTGCCCCGGCGCGCATTGCCCGGACAGTCATCTCGATGTCCCCGTGGCCGGTCAGGAAGATCACCGGTTTCGAGTTGCCACGGGAGGAAAGCTGACCCTGGAGCTCAAGCCCGCTCGACCCCGGCAATCGGACATCGAGGATCAGGCAACCCGGGCGATCCGGCACTGCGGCATCGTGAAACTCACGGGTCGAGGCAAAGCAGATCGAGTCGATCCCGACCGACTCCAACAGCTCGCAGAGGGACTCCCTGATGGCGGCATCGTCATCGACGATGAGAACGAGCGGACGCGTCGCATCGAGGTTCACCGAAGGTTGCGCTCGATGGTGGCGCAAGGTCGACTTGGACAGGTGCGTCGTCATTGGTTTTCCTCCTCTCTACACGGGCGGACAATCGAAAGGGCGATGACCACGGATCACCCCGGCAGGGGTGAGCCCTTGTATGCAGGCGCCAACCGCCAATCCTTGGGGAGGGGCTTAAGAATCCTTAAGCCTGATGCTGAACAGCAACGAACCTGGAAGCCGCAAGGCCCATGGGAGTTCTGCCGAATGACTCGCGCCGTGGCGCGACCTTGTAAAATGCCTTGTACGTTGGCGACAGCCGCCCGGGGCCTGATCCCCATGATGCAGGTGCGAGAAAGGATCAGGGCCGATGAAATGACTCCGCTTCAGGGGTCCTTGGACTATAGTCAGGCGCCACATCCAGACACTGTGCGTCCCGTCCAGGACCAAGGCATTCGCATATGGCAAAAATTCCGTCATCCCGAGCGGAGCCGCCCGAAGGGCGCTGGTCACAGCGCCATTGGCGGCGCAGTCGAGGGACCTTTCTTGCTGGTGCTGCAATAGGAAGGGTCCCTCCACTACGCCTCCCTGCGACAACGCTCAGGGCAGGCGCTGCGCTCGGCTCCGGTCGGGATGACGGCTTTTTGCCTTTTGCGAATGCCCTGCGTCCAGGTAACCACAGCCGCATCCATTGACCCGGATGCCCGAAGCAAGTCCAAATCTCGTCTATGAGCGCGAGCCATGGGAGGTGGATCTCGGCCGACGTGAGCTTCGCTCCCGCGGCACGCCCGTAACGCTGGGCGGCCGCGCGTTCGAGATCATCGAGGTCCTGGCTCAGGCGGGAGGCCAACTCGTCACCAAGGACGACCTGATGGAGCGCATCTGGCCGGGCGCCATCGTCGGGGACAATACGCTGCAGGTTCACATCTCCGCGGTCCGCAAGGCGCTCGGCTCCGATCGCGGCCTGCTGAAGACGTTGCATGGACGAGGCTACCGGCTGATCGGCGGCTGGATCGCGCGGCATGGCAGGGCGACCGAGGCGCCATCGGTGCCGCAGCCTCGTCCCCGGTCCGCCGGGCGCGCTTCCAGCAATTTCCCCGCGACCGTCGGTCGCCTCGTCGGCCGGTCGACGGCGCTGCGGCGCGTGCACGACCTTGTCTCCGCCTACCGCGTGGTGACCCTGACCGGCCCGGGCGGCATCGGCAAGACCGTCCTCGCCGCGGAGGCCGCGCGCGATCTGCTCGCCGACTTCGAGCACGGCGCATGGCTCGTCGAGCTGGCGTCGCTTTCCGATGCCGCGCTCGCGGCGTCGGCGGTAGCCGGCGTGCTGGACCTGAAGCTCGGCGGCGAGCGGGTCACCGAGGAGTCGCTCGCGCGCGGTATCGGCGACAGGCATCTCCTGCTGGTCCTCGACAATTGCGAGCACCTGATCGACGCAGTGGCTTCCCTTGTCGAGATGCTGATGCGTCTGTGCCCGCGCGTCACGGTGCTGGCGACCAGCCGCGACGTCATGCGGATCCAGGGCGAGGCCGTCTACCGCGTCCCGGCACTCGACGTCCCCGCTCCCGAGCAGCAGGCGCCGCAGGTCATCCTGGGTCACAGCGCCGTCGAGCTGTTCGTCAATCGGGCCCAGGCACTGGATACCGGCTTCTCGCCGCTGCCCGAGGATCTCCCGTCGATCACCGAGATCTGCCGGCACCTCGACGGCATTCCGCTCGCCATCGAGTTCGCGGCGGCCCGTGCCGCCTTTGTCGGGACCCGGCAGGTGGCCGACGGCCTGCGTGATCGCTTCGCCCTGTTGACCAGCGGCAAGCGCACCGCGATCCCGCGGCACCGCACCCTGCGGGCGGCGCTCGACTGGAGCTACCAGCTTCTGTCGAAGGACGAGCAGCGGCTGCTTCGCCACCTCGGCATCTTTCCGGCGGGTTTCACGTTCGAGGCCGCCGAGGCGGTCGGCGGCTTCGGTCGAGCTGCCCATCTGGTCGTCGAGGAGCTGTCCAGCCTGGTGTCCAAGTCGCTTTGCGAGCGCGTGAATGCATCACCTCTCACGCGCTGGCGCCTGCTGGAGACGATCCGCGCCTACGCATTGGAGAAGCTCACCCAGTATGGCGAGCACCAGAGCGCTGCGCGGCAGCATGCCGAATATTTCCGGGCTCTCATCTCTCGCGTGGCGGCCGGCTCGCAGGTCTGGTTGAGCCGCGATGACGTGGCACGCTGCGGGAGCGAGATCGACAACGTCCGGGCGGCGCTCGACTGGGCGTTCTCGGCCGACGGCGACGCCGAGATCGGTGCCGGACTCACGGCCGCTTTCGCGCCTATCTGGCAGATGCTGTCGCTCGTGGGAGAATGTCGCAATCGAATCGAGCGCATGCTGGCGACGCGGCCGCCGGACGGCCATCTCGGCCAGGCGGCGGAATGGCGCATGTGGATCGCCTATAGTCACGCGCTTACCATGACCTTGGCACCGGTCGGGCGCACTCGTGCTGCCGTCAAGAGGGCGGCGGACGTCACGGCCGACGCCGACGACGTGGAACAGCAGGCCGGCGTCCTCTACACCCAGTGGTCACTCGAATTCATGTCGGGCGATCTCGACACGGCGCTGACCACTGCCCGGCAGCTCGTCGCCGTCACGCCGCGCGGCGGCGAGGCCATAAGGCTGGCGGGCGACCGAGTACTCGGCACGTCGCTGCTCTACGCCGGCAGACTGGCGGACGCACAGGGCCATCTCCAGCGCGTGGTCGACCTCTACGCCGCACCATCCGGCGGGCATCACTCGGCGCTGTTCGTCTACGACCAGCAGGTGCTGGCCCGCGTCCGGCTGGCGCGCGCGCTCTGCCTGCGCGGTTACCTCGAGCGGGCCAACGAGGAGGCCCGGTCCGCCTTCGAGATGGCCCAGGAATCCGGAGCCGGGGTCACCGTGTGCTGGGCCCTGCAGGACGCATCGTGCCCCATCGCGCTGATGACCGGTGATCTGGCGGCCGCCGAGCGCGCCATCGCCGCGCTGACCGACTGGGCGACCCGGATCGATGCAACCCTGTGGAGGATGATGGCGACCTGCTGGCGGGGAAAGCTGCTCATCGACCGTGGCGAGTTCGCCCGTGGCATCGAGTTGATTTCGCAGACGCTGGAAGCCTGCGAGCGGTCGGGCTGGCAGATGTGCTACGGCCAGTTCCTCGGTTGCCTCGCCGAAGGCCTGGCCGGGCTCGGTCACCTCGTGGAGGCCCACGACAAGCTGGAGCGGGCGATCGCCTGGGCGGAGCATCGCGGAGAGCGCTGGTACCTGGCGGAACTCCTGCGCCTGAAGGGCGAATTGATCCTGAAACAGTCGAAAGCCGCGTTGGCCGCCGAGGCGGAGGAGTGCTTCCGGACGGCAAGTGAGATCGCGCGCGAGCAAGGCGCCTTGCTTTGGGAGCTGCGCATCGCCCTCAGCCTTGCCCGCTTGCGCGTCACCCAGGGACGCGGGGCCGAGGTGAGGCCACTGCTGAAGCCGGTCCATGATCGCTTCACCGAGGGATTCGACCGGCCCGCCTTGCGCGAGGCGAGAGCGCTGATCGGGGAGCCGTCGCCGTAAGGTAGTCGAGAGCCGGGCGGTCAACCGACCGCCCGGCCCACGCCTGAAAAGATCAGGCGGCCATCGTGTAGTAGCGCCGGTTCGTCGGCCGGCCCGTTGGGGCAGGCAGGATAGCCGGCCGGGTCGTGGGATAGGGCAGCCGCATGAACTTTCCGCCGCCGAGCACGGCGACGACGGCCTGGACAACCTCGCCGGCGATCCGCGCCGCAGCAGGCATGCCCTCCTCCTCACCCATGGCGTCGTCCGGCGCTTCGCCAAGACCCTTGCGACGCCGCCGCTTGCGCCATGCGTCGATCGCGTGCCAGACGACCGGCGCCGCGAGCGTGGCGCCGGCGGCAATGAGGGCGGGAACAATCTTCTCGCCCTCGGCGCCCTCGCCGGCGGGTGGGGCGGATTCGGCGGCGGTGTCTTCGCCCTTTGCAACCTCGGCAACGATGCTGGACACCGATGCCGCGACGACCCGCGCCATGGCGTCCAAGGGGGACGCCTCGTCGTCGCCGGCAGCGCCTTCGTCATCCGGCGTGCCGAAGGCGAAGTCTTCGGGCCGTTCGCCGATCGCGTCGATGACGGCCGGGGTGACCACGGACGATACGGCGCGCGTCAGCTTGTCTTCACCGACATCGGTGTCCAACCGCCCATCCTGGATGGCATCGATCAGGGACACGGCGACCGGCTCCACCAGGCTCAGGGCGGCGCCGATCCACTGGTCGTCGTCCATGGCCACGGTCGTGCCGGCACTGGCCGGCGCGGTGCGGCCGGCCGTCCGTCCGTTCGTCCTGCCGGCCATCCTGCCCGCGCCGGGCGCGCCGCGGCCCCCGCCGGCGGCACGGGACGACGGAATCATCGGCTCGCTGTCGGCACCGCTCACCTGGGAGGAGTTCGAGGCGCGGGAACCCGGGCTGAAGCCCTTGCGCCCGGCGGGCGCCTCGCTGCGTGAGGCCACGGCAACCTGGGCCGCGACGCGCTCGACTGCGCGCCAGAACTGAGGGTCATTCGCTTGACGTGTCGTCATGGTTCGATCCTCTCTTGGTTGAAGTGTTGTCGTCGACGTGCTTCCGAAGCGTGCCGGCAGAGCCTTCGCCGGTTGCTCCGCCGTCTCGGCGGCCGGCGCCAGCGTCACGAAGCTCGCGTTGGCAAGGCCACTTGGATCCGCAGGCGTCCGCAGGAGCGGCGTCTGCTGGAAGCCCATCTCTGCCAGCTCGTCGCGGATGCCCTGATGAAGCTGGGCAACCGCGATGTCGCCCGATGCGGGAAGCGTGCGCATCAGGGCGCAGGTGAAGGCCGACATGCCCTCCGTGGTCGAGGTACCGGCCGACGCCGTCTCGTTTTCCGAGCAGGCCGACAGCAGCAGCCCATTGAGCTGGAGCTGACCCGTCTCGTCATCGCTCGCGGCCTGCGGACTTGCTGATTTTGCATTCAGGCCCGCCTGGGCCCCAAGCGCCAGCCGCTTGACCGCGTCCGGACGCGTGATCGGGAAACAGCCGAACGGACGCGGCACGAGGATGCTGCCCGTAAGGCTCTTGCTCTCCGGCTCGTCGGCAGGCGGCATCCAGCGCTTGGTTCGCGCGATCTCGAGTCCCTTGGCGGTCGGAATGCGCTTTTCCATGCCGCCGGAAAAGCACGAGTCGAGCACCACGGTGAGAGCGCCGGGTGGCGCCGACTGGCTGAGCTCGCTCAGCCGGTCGTCGAAGAAGAACTCGAGACCGGACAGGACAAGGCACTCCTCGAGGGTGCCGTCCCCGGGTTGCTGATAGCCATGGCCGGAGTAGAAGAAGACGAGCCGCTCGTCGTCCGCCACGTCCTCGAACAGCCGCTCGAGCCCGACCTCAACGTTGGCCGCCGTGGCGTCGCCGTCGTATAGCTCGGTGATGTCCTCGAAGCCATATTGGGACTGCAGCACTTCGCGGAATTGGGCTGCATCCTCGAGGCAGCTTGGAAGATTGTTCTGCGGGTCGCCATAGTCGTTGATCGCCACGAGCAGCGCGCGTCCGGCGCGGCTCGCTCCCTTGATGCCGGCGGGCGTGGCCCGGTTGCGTCGTGTCGCCATAACCTCCTCCCTCGTGAACGAAAGCCATGCTGCCGAAGAGGCCCGAGATCGCCGGCCAGACGAGGGTGGCCGGCCCTTCCGGCCACCCCCGAGTTCCTGCCGGTGGGTGGGGCCTCGGCGAGCACGGGGAAGATTGGCGAGCGGCGTTACCGCGCGATTTCAGAAGAGGCCGATTCGCGTTTCAGTTGAAACACGAGGCATGCCGGCGCAGCGGTCGTGCATGATGCCTACACGGGGCGGGCCGACAGGTGCCGGGCCAGCATCTGCGCGATGTCCGATGACGACAGCGGCTTCCTGAGAACCGCGCAAGCGTCGGCGGCCAGTGCCCGGTCGATCCGATTCGCCCCGTCGCCATTCGGCCGCGCATCGCCGGACATCAGGACAAACGGAATCTCCGGCCTTATGCGATGCACCTCCAGGGCCAGCTCGGGACCCGTCATCGCCGGCATCAGCTCGTCGGCGAGGACGAGGTCGAAGCGCTGGGGATCGGTCGTGAAGGCTGCCAGGGCTGCGCGGCCGGAGTCGAAGCCGACGGGTTCATATCCCAGGGCGGCAAGCATCTCTTCGCCGAGCGCAACGAGCGGTCGCTCGTCGTCGACGAGAAGGATCGTCTGGCCGCGGCCCGTAGGCAGCGGCACCGGCATGGCGCCGTGCTGCTGCGTGCCGGGCGAGTCTGCGTGGGCGATATAGACCTCGAACCGGCTGCCGGCGCCGGGCTGGCTGCGCACGTTCAGCACGCCGCCGTGGTCGGCGACGATACCATGCACGGTGGCGAGGCCCAGTCCCGTGCCGCCCCCCGCTACTTTGGTGGTGAAGAAGGGCTCGAAGATCCGCTCGATCGTGGCCCGGTCCATGCCGTGCCCGCTGTCGCGCACCTGCAATCGCACATAGCGGCCCGGTCCCACCGTGCCGTGCGAGAGGGCAACCGCGTCGGCAAACGTCACGGTGTCGAGGCTGAGCGCCACCACACCGCGACCGTGCATGGCGTGCGCGGCATTGGTGCAGAAGTTGACGACCACCTGCTGCAATTGTGCCGCATCGCCTATGACGGCAGCGTCCTCGTCCGAGATCTCGACGTGCAGCTCGATCGTCGCCGGCAGCGACGCGCGCAGCAGGCTCGCCGCCTCGTCCACCATCGGCTTCATCGACACATGCTGGCGCCGCCGCTCGACACGGCGGCCAAAGGTGAGAATCTGGTCGACGATGTCGCGGGCGCGCTCACCCGCATTGCGCGCTTCCTGGACGTGTCGGAAGGTCCGACTGTGGCGTGGCAGCTGGGCGAGAGCCATCTCCGTATAGCCCAGGATGGCGCTCAGGATGTTGTTGAAATTGTGGGCGATGCCGCCGGCCAGCGTGCCGACGGCTTCCAGGCGCTGCGCCCGCCGCAACCGCATCTCCAGCGCTTCGCGCTCCGTTTCGCCGTGCTGGCGATCGATGGCGTTGACGAATATCTCGCCGACCATGCGCAGCAGCGCGATGTCGTCATCGGCCATGCGCTTCTCGCGACGAGTCATGTCGAAGCCGAGCAGGCCTATGCGGCTGCCGGGGCGCCCGAGGGGGACGCACGTCCAGGAGCAGATGCCACATGACAGGAGAGCAGTCCGTTCGGGGCCGGAAGGCAGCGCCGACACGGACGGCACATGAACGCAGCCCTGGCTCTCGTGGTCCGGCAACCGCCAGTGCAGGCCTGCCGCCAGGAGCTGCTCGTCGCACGCCGGGGAGAGCTCGGCCGTGCCGTGCCGCGACCAGCGATGGCTCCTCTCGACGCCGGCGCCGGCGGCATTGCGCAGCAGGATGTAGGCGCGGTCCAGCCCTGCGCCCTCCGCCAGCCGGGCCAGGCTTTGCTCGACCCCCTGGGCGATGCGGTCGGTCGGCAGGTTGATGAACCCGGCCGAGATCTCGGCGATCAGGTTCTCGAAGGCCAGCCGCTCACGCAACGTCCGGGCGTTGACCCGCAGGCGGTAGAACAGATGGCCGAGACAGGCGACCAGCACGACGGCGGCGAGATAGAGCAGCAATCTGAACATTCCGGCGCGCTCGGCGGCACGCCCATGCTCATCGAGATAGAGGTCCTGCAACGTGCGGGCCCGTTCGGCCGTGGGCGACGCCAGCAGCCGGCCGACGATGCCGTCGACGTTGGGCAGCGCCGCGACGACCAGTCGCCCATGCATCACCAGCGCTCGGGCTTCCCTCTCACGCGCTGGCGGGAATGGCAGGCGGGACATCCGGTCGAGCGCCGCGGTGACGTCGGCCGCCGCTTCCCCCGAAGGGTCGCCGGTAAAGCGCAGCATGGCGCTCGCCAGCAGGCCGATGGCGCCGGTTGACGCATTTTCCGGGCTGTCCGCGGACTGGCCGAGCTGGTGGGTGGCGTGATTCAGGTAGCGGAGCGAGTTCTGCAGCACGGCGTTGTCGGATTTGAAGGTCTCGATCAGCCCCTCCTGCTCCTTCACGGCCTCCGCCAGACGGTCGAGCTGCCGGATGATCGCGGTGCCGGGGTGGCCGCCGCCGGGATTGCCCAGCACATGCAGGGCGGCCGTCGTGTCGCGCAGGCTTTCGATCGACTGAACCAGCGGATCGTAGTTGCGCAGCAAGCCGGCCCGCGCCCGCAACACGTCGCGATGCAACGCAGCATCGTGAAGCAACAGGGAGCGTACCTCGTGAAGCGTACGCTCGTGCAATGCCGGATCCGGGCTTGCACTGCGGACCAGCAGCCAGGTCAGCACCAAGAGCAGGGCGGCGATGAACGGGGCCGTCCTGCCGATCCGTCCGATCATTACTGGCCTCTGTACTCGCCTGTGAGCGAGCCGAGGAACTTCACGATCAGGTCGATCTCGTGCACCTCCAGGGTCCGGCCCAGCTGGCTCAGCGCCATGATGTCGACCGCTTCGGACAGCGAGCCGGCGCTGCCATCGTGGAAATATGGAGCGGTGAGCGCGACGTTGCGCAGGCTGGGCACGCGCAGGACGTGGCGGTCGCGCTCGTCGCCGGTGATGGTGAAACGGCCGAGATCGGCCGTCGTGATCCGCTCGCGGCGCGCGAAGGGATTGTCGAAGACTCCGAATTTCTGGAACAGGTTGCCGCCGATGTTGACGCCCTGGTGACAGGCGATGCAGCCATAGCCACGAAACAGCTGGTAGCCGCGCTTCTCCTCGTCCGTGATGGCGTCGTCCTCGCCGCGCAGGTAGCGGTCGAAGCGGGCATTCGGCGTCAGCAGGGATCGTTGAAAGCTCGCCAGCGCGTCCAGCACGTGCGTGCGCTCGGGCCGACCGCCGTAGGCGCGGGCGAACGCATTGCGATAGGCCGGGTCGGCGCCGAGCTTGGCCAGAAGCTCGTCCCACGACGTGTTCATGAGGCGACGATCGCGAAGCGTGCTTTCGTTCTGCGTCTCGAGCTCGCGAAAGTTTCCCCGCCAGTTGTAGCGGAAGCTGAGCGTAGCGTTGAAGATCGTGGGCGCGTTGTAATCGAGCGGCAGCCCGTCGCTGCCCATGGGACGGACGCGGTCGTCGTCGCCGCCCCTGTCAAGGCGATGGCACGAGGCGCAAGCCACGACGTTGTCGTGCGACAACCGCACATCGTGGAACAGCTTTTCGCCCAGGCGCACCTTCGCGGGATCAAGCCCGGCAGGACGCGGCACCGGCGTGATCGGCGCAGCTTCAGCGGTCGTGGCGGCCGGATCGGCGTGCCCCGGCCGTCCTGCCGACAGCAGGTAGAACATCGCGGCTGCCAGCCATGCACTGACTGCAACCCACAAGGAGCCTCTCGCCAACGGCAACCTCCGCCCATGCCGACGGCAACTTCCGATGGTCGGCTGCGTTCATAAACGCGCGAGGACTGCCTTGGGTAACACCCGACGAGTTCCGAGGTTCGCCGTGAAGCACGTGCTCGCCGTCGACGACGATCCGGTGGTCCGCAAGATGATCGCCGACTATTTGGGGGACCACCATTTTCGCGTAAGCACGGCTGCCAGCGGCCGCGAGATGGCGCGCGCGCTGAAAGCGGAGCCGGTGGACATCGTCATCCTCGACGTCCAGCTCGACGACGAGGACGGCCTGGAGCTGGTGCGCGACCTGCGGGCGCATTCGACGCTGCCCATCATCGTGTTGAGCGGCCAGCGCCGCGACGAGGTCGACCGGGTGATCGGTCTCGAACTGGGCGCCGACGATTACCTCACCAAGCCTGTCGCGCTGCGCGAGCTGCTCGCACGCATTCGGGCCGCACTGCGGCGCGCCGAGGCAAGTCCGCCGGCAAGATCCGAGGACAGACGCACGCGCTATCGCTTCGCCGGCTGGGAGCTCAGCCTGCGAACCCGCCGCCTGAAGGCGCCGAACGGGGACTTCGTGGCCCTGACGAAGGGCGAGTTCAGTCTGCTGGCCGCCTTCCTGGGCGCGCCGGAGCAGGTGCTGAGCCGGGAGCAGCTGCTGGCCGCCAGCCGATTGCACGACAGTGAAGTCTATGACCGCAGCATCGACGTGCAGATCCTCCGGCTGCGACGCAAGCTCGAGCCGAATCCCAGCGAGCCACGGCTGATCAGGACCGAGCGCGGCATCGGCTATGTCTTCGCAGCGCC
>NZ_JBFWZI010000138.1:10767-19913 GCF_050185545.1 Reyranella sp.
TACCGCGAGACCTACGACGCAGCGCTGCGTCTCGCCAACGGGCTCCGGCAATCGGGCCTGCAGGCGGGCGACGCCATCGGCATCCTGGCGGGCAACAGCCCGGCCTATCTCGAGGTCTATCTTGCCTGCCAGCTCGCCGGCCTGGTGGCGGTCCCGCTCAACTACCGTTCGGTGCCGGACGACGTGGCCTACATGCTCGGCAACTGCCGGGCTCGCGGCGCCTTCGTCGGCCCCGACCATCGTTCCGTGCTCGACGCCGCCCTGCCGCGGCTGCCGGCCTTGCGGCCCGAGGCGATCTTCGAGATCGGTGGCGCCCGCCATCTGCGCCTGCCTGACCGCAGCGCCGCCGATGCCCTGCCGCCGGTCGCCCCGCTGGCGCCCGCCACCATCTTCTACACCTCGGGCACCACAGGCTTCCCCAAGGGCGCCGTGATGAGCCATCTCAACGTGCTGGCGCGGCTCACCTCCTGGGGGTGGGAGTTCGGGCTGAACGCGAACGACGTCGTGCTGGTCCCCGGGCCGGTGTTCCACATGTCGTTCTCGTCGATCGCGCTGATCACGCTGGCGGCCGGTGGCCGCGTCGTGCTGATGCGCGATTTCGAGCCCGCCAGCGCGCTCGCCCTGATGGACCGCTTCGGCGTGACCTGGTCGTTCCTGGTGCCCAAGATGACCTCGATGCTGCTCGAGGCGATCGCGGCCGGCGGCGATCGCGGCGCGGGCAAGAGCCTGCGCGGCCTCCTGAGCTCGGGCTCGCCGCTTGCCCCGGACGTGCTGGACGACCTCCTGCGGGCCTTCCCCAACGCGCGCATCGCCGATGCCTATGGCTGGACCGAAACCGGTTGGGTGAGCCTCTGCCGCCACGACGAGCTCTTAGGCGGCAAGCGCTCGGTCGGCCGCGCCGCCTTCGGCTGCGAGCTTGCCGTGCTCGGTCCCGACGGCAACGAGCTGCCGGCCGGCGAAGTCGGCGAAGTCCACGCCGCCAATCCGGTTACCTTCCTCGGCTACTTCGGCAATCCGGCCGCCTCGGAGGCGGCACGCCGCGGCAAGTGGGAGACCGGTGGCGACATGGGCTACCTCGACGCCGACGGCCATCTTCATCTCGTCGATCGCAAGAACGACATGATCCTGAGCGGCGGCGAGAACATCTATCCGGCCGAGATCGAGCGCGTCCTGGCCGAGCACCCGCAAATCCTCGAGGTCACCGTCGTCGGCGTGCCCGACGAGCGCTGGGGCGAGTCGCCGCGCGCCTGCGTCGTGCTGCAGCCCGGCGCCAGCGCGACTGCGCAGGAGCTGCTGGCGTTCTGCGACGGCCGCATCGCGCGCTAC
The DNA here is from genome assembly GCF_050185545.1 of Reyranella sp. GTDB lineage: Bacteria > Pseudomonadota > Alphaproteobacteria > Reyranellales > Reyranellaceae > Reyranella. Next base: position 12,094 of record NZ_JBFWZI010000138.1, read on the forward strand.
AAGCTGCCGCGCTCGGTGGAGTTCCTCGACGCCCTGCCACGCAACGCCATGGGCAAGGTGCTGCGCCGCGAGTTGCGCGAGCGCTACTGGCAGGGTCACGCCGTTCGCGTGCGGTAAGGCCTGTGCTGACCTCAATCGCGCGTGACGATCAGCGAGGCGTTCTGGCCGCCGAAGCCGAAGGCGTTCACCTGCAGGCAGCGATAGGGCATCGCCTTCGGCTGCCCGATCACGACCTCGAAGCTCGCCTCGGGATCAGGCTGGTCGGTATTGGCGATATGCAGGAAACGATCCTCACGCATTCCCAGAAGACCGGTGATCACGCCCATGGCGCCGGACGAGGCGCCGCTGTGGCCGACATGACCCTTCACGCCGGCCACCGGCAACGCCGCGCGGCGCTTGCCGTGCACCCGATTGATGGCGCGGATCTCCGCCGTGTCGCCCTTCGGCGTCCCCGTCGCGTGGGCGATCAGGGCATCGACGTCGTCGGCCGCCATGCCCGCATCCGCGAGCGCAAGCTCCATGGCGCGCGCTTCCCATTGGCCGCTCGGATCGGGCGCCGAGGGATGGAAGGCATCGGCCAGCGTGCCGTAGCCGCGCACGTATCCCAGGATCTCCGCACCGCGCGCGCGGGCATGGGCGCCGCGCTCGAGCATCAGCATGGCCGAGCCTTCGCCGACGACGATTCCCGAGCGCTTGACGTCGAACGGCAGCATGGCGTGGCGCGGATCGGACGATGGCGCCGTCATTCCATAGAGCGTGCTGGTATAGAAAGTCGCCGGCACGAACGCGCCGTCGGCGCCGCCGCCGGGCAGGCTGATGCCACCCTCGGTGCCGCCGGCCACGATCGCGTCGGCGCGCCCGCTCTCGATCAGCCAGGCCGCCGTGCCGATGGCGTCGAGCGAGGAGGCACAGGCCGTCGTCACGGTGAGGCTCGGTCCGTGCAGGCGATGGCGCATGGCGATCTGCGAGGCCGCCATGTTGGGATAGATCTGGATCTCGGTCTTGCGCGGGATCGCCTGCGGCCCGTCCGTCTCGAGCCGATGCTGCGCCTTCATGAGCGCGCGCGAGCCGCCGATGCTGGTGCCGTGCACGATGCCGGTGCGCAGCGGGTCGAAGGTGCCCACGCCCGCCTGGTGCAGCGCCTGCTCGGCGGCGGCGAGCGCGAATTGGGCGAACAGGTCGGTGCCGTCCTCGATCTTGTCATCCATCCAGTCGCGCGGCACGAAACCCGCCACCGTGCCCCACCAGGCGCGCTGGCCGGGCAGCGCCGACGCCCACGGCGCCGGGCCGATGCCGCACGCCCCTTCCAGGACGCGACGATGAAACTCGCCAGCCGAAAGGCCGATGGCGGAGATGATGCCCATGCCGGTGATGGCAACGTCGTGCATCGTCCTTCCTCCCATTGCCCGCCACCATAACAAGAGTTACGGTCTACACCAAGACGGGCGGCAATATTGCCGGAAGCACACCTCTTGCGGACCGCGGGCGCCTCGCCCGCTCATGAGAAGAGCGGGCGAGACGCCCGCGGTCCACAAGAGGTCACGTAACAGATTGGGCCGGGAGGGCAGCATGGGTCTCAGAACACCGCAGCAATATGTCGAGAGCCTGCGCGACGGCCGGGTCACCTACTGGGACGGCGAGCGCATCGACGACATCACCACACACCCCCGCTTCAAGGTGCCCATCGCGCTCACCGCGGCGGACTGCGAGTACGATGCGCCGGATCTGGGTGCGCTGCGGCGCTATCGCACCGAGGAGGGCGACGAGGCGCACCGCATCTACCAGATCCCGATGAACGAGAGCGATCTCGCGACGCGAGTCGAGATGCTGCGCAACACCTCGATCGGCACTGCGGTGTCGGGCGTCTACATGGCGCTGATGAGCGTCAAGGACGACGTCGCCCAGGTCAATCCGCAATGCGCCGCCAACATCGAGCGCATGTACCGCCACTGCCGCGACAACGATCTGCGCGCCGCCGAGGTGATCACCGATGCCAAGGGCGATCGCAAGCGCCGCGCTCACGAGCAGGACGATCCCGATCTCTATGTCCGCATCGTCGACCGCAACAAGGACGGCATCGTCGTGCGCGGCGCCAAGCTGCATATCACGGCCGCCTCGCTGGTGCACGAGCTGGTGGTGATGCCGACCAAGGGCATGCGCCAGGACGAGAAGGACTACGCCGTCTCGTTCTCGATCCCGGTCAACACCAAGGGCGTCAGCATCATCAACAGGAGCTTCGCGCCGGCCGAGCTCAATGCCTTCGACTATCCGGCGAGCGCCCATCACAGCATGCCGGAAGGATTCGTGGTGTTCGACGACGTGTTCGTGCCGTGGGACCGTGTGTTCCTGGCCGGCGAGGTTCAGCTCGCCAGCCGGCTCGCCCAGTCCCTCGGCCTGTGGGAGCGCACCGGCGGCCTGATCGAGGCGGTGCGCATGTCGGAGCTGTTCGTCGGCCTGGCCCAGCTCGTCTCCGAGCACCAGGGCAAGGACAAGGATCCAACGGTGATGAACACCATCGCCGAGCTGATCACCTATGCCGAGATGCTGCGCATGAGCCTCGACTATGCCTGCCGGCATTTCGAGCGCACGCCGTCGGGCATGGTCCATCCCAACATTCTGGCGATCAATGCCGCCAAGTATTACTACGCCGCCAACTATCACCAGACGGTGCGCCATCTGCACGACGTCAGCGGCGGCCTGGTGCTTACCCTGCCGCTCGAATCCGATTTGCGCCACGAGCCGTCCGGCAGCTACCTGCGCAAGTACCTGCACACCAAAAAGGATGTCGAGGTCGAGACACGCATGCGCGTCTACAACCTGATCCGCGACCTCACTGCCGACGCTTACGGCGGCTGGCAGTTCGTGGTGGCGCTGCAGGCCGGCGGCGGACTGACGGCCCAGCGCATCATGATGCACCGCACCTACGATCTCGCACGCGCCAAGGAGCGGGCGCTGATCGCCGCCGGCGCCCTGCCGCGCGGCAGCGAGGCTACACGAAAGGCGGCCGAGTAGCGCGACTCCCCTGTCGAGAGGCGCCGGCTCTTCGTGGTGCGCCGAATCTTCCGGACCGTGGGCGTCCCGCCCGCGCACGGTCATGTGCGGGCGGGACGCCCGCGGTCCAACAGAGTCTCTGCGCCGGCGAGCGCCGGCGCATCGCGGGTCAGGAAGTCGAGGCTCTGCTCGAACAATGCGCGATTGCCCTCGAGCCGGAAGGCGCCGATCAACGCCACGTTGGCCGACAGCAGCAAATGCGCGCGCAGCGCGGCATCGTCCGGCGCAAAGCCCAGCTCGGCGAAGGCGTCGGTAAGGTAGGCGAGCACGAGCTTCTCCGACGCCTTGACGCTCGCCGCCGCGCGGCGGTCCGATGTCGCCCACACGCGCATGGCGCGATCGAGCTGCCATATCGTGCTGTTGAGCGAGATCGCGGCCAGCCGGCGGATGCGCGACAACGGCCCCGAGGCGCCCGCGGCCGCGCGCTCGAGGATGCGCTTGACGTCGCCGCGGCTGAAGTGGCGGGCGAGAGCGGCGAGATACGCCTCCATGTCCTCGAAGTGGTGGTAGAAGCTGCCCGTCGACACGTGGAGCCGCCGCGTCAGCGCCGACAGGCGCAAGCCCGCGATCCCGGCCTCGCACAGCACCGCCTGCCCCGCCGCGATCCAGTCGTCCCGCCCGAGCCGTGGCGCACGGCGCGGCGCAGGGTTCTTCACGAAAGTCTCCGATTCATCCCCAGAGTCTTACGGGACGATGTGGGACGGCAAAATCGGAATCATTCAAGCCTTCCTCCCCAGCTTCGCTGGGGAGGTGTCGCCGTCTTACGGCGACCTGCCTTCGCCGAAGCGAAGCCGCTTCGGCTTCGCGCAGGCAGGCGGAGGGGTCATGATTCTTGGACCGCGGGCGTCCCGCCCGCGCAAGTTCATGAACATGTGCGGGCGGGGCGCCCCCGGTCCCAAAAGCCAAGACCCCGCCGTCCCCGATTACGCGGACCCCACCCCAGCGCACCAGGGGAGGAGGGGATGAGCTCACCCCGCGCTGGCGCGCCGGCTCCGCCGCAGGCGGAACAGCACCGCCAGCAGCACCGCAGCGGCAACCGCCGCGCTGGCGACGAGCACCGCGTGCCGCTGCACCGACCCGGCGTAGTGCGAAGCCCAGGCCTCGAGTCGGCGCTGCCAGAAGGTGCGGGCGGCGGCGAAATCTGGCTCGGCGCACTCGCGGCCGAAATTCCTGGCCCATGGCTGGTAGGCGCCGGTCGCGACATAGCGGCGGTAGATCGCCTCGGCCTTGGCCGGGTCGGCGCTGGCGAAGGCGTGCCGGGCGGCCCAGCACAGGGTGGCGGCGTAGGCCTGCGAACGTTGCGGCAGGTAGTCGGCCGCCGCCAGCGCCTGGTCGGCGGCGACACCGCGATAGTGGTAGCGCGTATCGGGCATGGGTGCGCTTGCCGCGAAGCGGCGGACCTCGTCGGGCCCCAACAGCTTGCTGTGGGTGTCCCGGTAGCCGTTCGGGCTGGACTGTCCGATGCCGGACGGAAACGAGCCGCCGAGCGCCACCTCGTCGGGCGGGCCCTCCGTGCCCATCAGCTGCAGGCCGCGCTGACGGGTCATGACCGAGAGCTTGAACAGCGCCTCGGCGCGATCGACCCACTGCCAGGGCCAGTCGAAGGGAGACCCCGGACGCGTCGCCTCGACCGCCGCGAGATAGCTGCGCACCTCGTCCTGGGTCGCGCCGTCGCTGCGCCCCCGCTTCAGCGAAGAGGAGGCCTCGAAGTAGGGAACCGACTCGGGAATCCGCCCGACCCGCAGGAGCCGGCGGGCGAGGAGCTCGCGCAGCTCCCGCGTCGGCTGCACGCGGTACCACCATTCGGAGTCGTCGCTCGGCGGCGTGACCGGCTGCGCCGGCGGCAGAGCATCGACGAACGCCTTGAGCTCGTCGACGGTCAGCACGCGCTCGGCGACGTAGATGACGTCGCCCCAGAAAGTGGTGGCGACCGGAAACAGCAGGCCGAGCGACTCGCGATACTCGCCCTGGCTGAGCTTCATCACGGCGGTCTCGCCGCGCAGCCGGGTCTGCGACTCCGAATCGATCGCTTGCTGGGTGCCCGGCTGTTCGAGCGCGCCAAGGGCTGCCAGCCAATCCTTGATCGCGGCCGCCCGATCGTCACGACGGAGCGCCAGCTTCGCACGAATCCAAAGGCCCAGCGGCCCGCTCGCCTGGAGCGTGAGCTTCTCGGCGAGCTCGTAGCGTCCGGTCTGGTAGGCGAGCGCTGCAAGGCGGTCGAGATCCGGCCCGGGCGCGGGAGCGGGTTGGGCCACGACCGCCTCGCTGATGCTGACGACCATTTCATCATCGGGGCCATAGGGCCCTTCCTCCCATACCGTCGAGCCGTCTCGCGCGACCACGTAGGCGACGAGCAGGCGGCGGATCAGGGGATCGGCCGCGGCGCGCCTGAGCGTGGCGGCGTCCTTGAGCAGCAGCCGCACGACCTCGCGCAACGACAGCAGGGCCATCTTCGAGCCACGGCTTGCCTGCTCGGCGTAGAGCCGGACGGCGTTCGCGATCATCGCTTGCCGCGCGGCGGCGTCGGTCGTGAGAGGCGGGATCGCCCATTCGGGCTTCGACACTCCGGCCTCGACGAGATCGACCAGCGCTTCCTCGCCGAGGCTGGTGACGGCAAGGCCCTGCGGATCGGGCGCGCCCGCCCCGGCGATACGGCGTGTCGCCTGGAAGGCGGCGCGTGCCTTCGCGGGCTCGCCGAGTCTCTGGTAGATCCTTCCCTGCATGTAGGTTGCGGCGACCTCGCGAAGGCGCCGCTGGTCGGCCGGAAGGCGATCGATGGCCTGGAACCAGCGCAGCGCATCGTCGAAGTTGGCGGCGCGGAACTCGACGGCGCCGGCGATGTAGTCGAGCACCGCCGCCGGCAGGCCCTTGCCGGCCGCCAGCACCGCCTCACCATCGCCGGCGCTGCGGGCAGCCGCGAGCTTTGCCAGGCGCGCTTTGGCATCGAGACTGGCGTCGGTCATCAGCCCCTGCCAGGCATCGGACTGCGCTTCGGTGCGCTCCGACGTGACCACTTCCGGTGTCGACTTGTCGTCGTAATTCCCCCCGGTCGGATCGCGCGGCTCGACGAGCTGCAGCCTGTCCCTGGGCGCGGCCACCAGGCGCGAGGCCTCGAAGTTGAAGCCCAGGCCGACCGGGTCGGCGACCGCCTGGTCGCGGTTGTCGAGCAGCTGCCAGGGAAAGTTCGGCCCGCAGGCGAACGCCACCCCGAGACAGGCGGCCGCCACCACGGCGCCAACGATGATCCTATTCGACGACATCCAGTTCACTCCCGGGCTGGCTGCACCGCGCCCAGCCGATGACACGCCGGCGATGGGCGCGCAGACGTCCCTCGCCCACCGCTTCGAGGACCAGCGGCCGGTCGCCGCCCACGCCGGCCGTCTTGAGCCGGAACCCGTTGGCGCCGTCCGCCGCCGCGCAGGCCTTGTCGAGCCGGACCTGGCGCGGCAGCGGCGCATCGGTCGCGCCGTCGTTGGACAAGGCGACCGACCAGAGGCCGGCCCGTTCGGTCGGCACCAGCGCGGCGCTCACCCGGTGCGGCGGCAGCGCGCCGCCGATCACCGCCCGCCAGGTCGCGAGACTCCAGGCACGCCGATCGGCATCGGTCGGCAGCCGGAACCAGGCGATGCCGACCAGGCCCTGCGGCGCCGCCGCCGAGAGCGTGTGCAGGAACCGCAGGATGGTCGCCGGCGCGGCGCCCAGCAGGGCGCTGTCGCGAGCCCCATTGAGCAACGGCGCCTCGCCTTCGACGCTCGCCAGGCGACCGTCGGCATGCCAGCTCACGCGAACGTCATAGACCGGCAGGGCGACCCGGAACGGCCGGCCGATGCGCCACCCGAATTCCCGAACCCAGCCCTCGGCGCGGACGGGATCGAACAGGCCGCGCCGCGGATCCTCGACGGCATGGACCTGCAGGACGATCTCGTCCAGCGGCGGCGCCAACGCTTCCAGGGCACGGGAATCGAGCCAGGTCGGCAGCGCCGTGATCGACAGGGTGAGCGGACGCGGCAGATGGCTGCGCAGCTGGGCCAGGAAGCGCGCGTACGTCGTGAGCCTGGAGGTCGGGCAGTCGTAGTCGATCTCGAGACCGGCGAGGGCACCGCCGGGTTGGGCAGATGCGATTGCACCGGAGGCCGATGCGACCTTCGCCATGATCTGGTCGACCAGCACGCCGACCCGCACCTCGTCGAGCCGGCCGTCGATGCGGACAACGGCGACGACCGGCCGGCCGGTGGCCAAGAGGTCGCTCCAGGGAACTGCAACGTCCGCCCAGTGGCCGGATTGATCCGCTTCCGCCAGCAGCACGCGCCACGTGCGGACGATGTCGGCCGAGCTCCGGGCGGCAGCGATCACCGGCGGCGTCCAGACGCGTTGCCAGATATAGGCATCGTGGGCGAGCGGCTCGGTCGTGGCTCGAAGCCGGGAGGCCGACCCCGACAGCGTGACGACGCCCAGCAGCAGCAGCGCGGCAAGCAACCGCATGACGTCTTCCTTCGGCCCCGGACCGACGACAAGTCTCGCCGCAACAACGGCGCGGCAATGGCCGATAGTGACAAAAATAGCGGCTTCTCGCGAGATCTCATCTCCTCCCCAGCTTCGCTGGGGAGGTGTCACCGTCATACGGCGACGGAGGGGTCATTATTCTTCTTGGACCGCGGGCGTCCCGCCCGCTCATGGATCATGTTCAAGTGCGGGCGGGACGCCCGCGGTCCAAAAGACCATGACCCCTCCGCCAGCCTGCGCGAAGCCGAAGCGGCGTCGCGTCGGCG
>NZ_JBFWZI010000139.1:0-19870 GCF_050185545.1 Reyranella sp.
GCATCCAGCCGTCGGTCATCAAAGATATCGGCCGCGCCATCACCTTCCTGCGCCAGCGCGGCGACATGGCGATCCTGCTGGTCGAGCAGTACCTCGAGTTCGCCCACGAGCTGGCCGACGATTTCGCCGTCATGGACCGCGGCGAGATCGTGATGTCGGGAACCCGCGAGACGTTCGACCAGGAGGCGGTTCGCCGTCACATGACGGTGTAGCACAGGGCTTCACGCACTATGGAGACGCCTCCCCGGCGAAGCTGGGGAGGAGAGCAGAGGTCACGGCACCCGTGCATCCATATCCGGGCGCATGACGACGCTTTCGGCGGCCGATGCCTCGTTGCGCGACCCCATGAAGATGGCGGGGGTCGCTCCGCGATTGACGGCAACGTGCAGCATGTTCGCCGGAATGTAGACGTAGTCGCCAGGCTGCACCCGTTCGCAAATGCTCGAGGTCGTCGCCGGTCCAAAGCTCCAGCCCTTCTCCGCCCATCATGTACATCGCGGTTTCGTGATGCTCGTGCACATGGGCCTTGGTGCGCCCGCCGGGCGCCAGCATCATCAGGCCGAGCCAGATCTGGTTCGCACCCGCCGTCTCGGCGCTGACGCCCGGTTGGTTGTCCGCTCCCGCTGTCCGACCGATCTTCCGGCCGACGTTCGAGGCGCTCGCCTATTGTGCAGTGTCCCTCGGTCAGCCAGACAAGGCGCGGCACTGGCTTGCCCGCATGCGGGCGATGGACGGGCCGGAAAGCCACTTCTTGGCGCCGCTCAAGCGCAACATTCCTGGCTATGAGGCGCGCCTTGCGGAGTTGCTCAGGAGAGCGGAAGTTTAGGCGTCTCGCAGGTTGAGGCGGTTCTCGATACGCTCAAGTCGATGCTCGAGACGGTCGATCCGGTTGGATTGACCTGAGAAATCCCCGTGCAGAAGGGAAACCGAGACCTCGAGGGACGTCAGCCGCGCTTTTACGTCCCGCATGTCATCGCGCAAGCGCGTGACGTTCTCGTCAATCCGGTTGAGCCGCGTAAGAATGAGGTTGATGGGTTCGTCGGTCATCGCGAATCCCTTCTAACATGGGGACGATTGGCGCGAAAGGAAGGGGAACGCGCTCAGGTTGACAAACCCTCGGCACCGCGCACAAGCCGCCCCGGCCGTTCACCCGTCAACTCATCATTGCAGACCGTCTCGACGCCGGCGTTGAAGGTGTGGCGATAACCCGTTGCACGCTGGATCAGGCGGCGGCCGCCGGCTGGCAGGTCGTAGACGACCTCGGGGCGCTTCAGCGCCAGGCTGTCGAAATCGATCACGTTGATGTCGGCCTTGTGGCCCGGCGCCAGCAGGCCGCGGTCGCGGAGGCCGTACGCTTCGGCGGTGCCGCGCGTCTGCTTAGCGATCAGGAACTCGAGCGACAGTTTCGGGCCGCGCCGGCGGTCGCGCGCCCACAGCGTGAGCAGCGACGTCGGCGACGAGGCATCGCAGATCACGCCGACATGGGCGCCGCCATCGGCGACGCCGAGCACCGTCGCGCTGTCAGTGATCATCTCGTGCACCACGTCGAGGTTGCCGTAGGCGTAATTCTCGAACGGCAGCATCAGCAGGCCCTTGCCGTTCAATGACATCAGCGTGTCCAGCGCCACCGCCTGGGGCGAGCGCCCGGTCTTGCGTGCGATCGCGGCGATCGAGCTCTCGGCATCGGGCTCGTAGTCGGGCCGCTCGCCGACCGGGAACATCTTGTGGAACGAGTCGGCCAGGAAGGCGCGCGGTCCATCACCGCTCGGCGTCTCGACCAGACGACGGCGCAACTCGGCGTCCACCACCAGGCGGGCATGGCGATCGGCGGGCGTGAGCCGGCGCATCTCGAGCCAGGCCGGATGGGCGGCGAACGGATGTGCGGTGGTCTCGAGCCCCATCATGACGCCGATCGGCCGCGAGCCGACCTGGGCGTTGGCGGCGCGGCCGGCGCGGCGCACGCCATGGATCTGGTCCAGCGTCTCGCGCCACAGCCGGGGCTGGGCATCGACCTGGACCAACAGGCAGGACAGCGGCCGACCAGCCAGCGCAGCGGCCGCTTCCAGCGCCTCGAACTCGCCCGGACCGAAATCCGAGTTGACCTGCAGCACGCCGCACCCGGCGCGCTTCATGCCGGCGGCGATGCCCAGCAGCTCGGCCTCGCGGGCGCTGAGCGAGGGCGTGAAGCGGCCGTCCTTCGCCTTGTGCTTGGTGGTGCGCGAGGTCGTGAAGCCCAGCGCGCCGGCGCACAGCGCCTCCTCGGTGAGGCGGGCCATCGCCTCGATCTCGTGCTCGCCCGGCACCTCGGCATGATCGGCGCCGCGTTCGCCCATGACGTAGAAGCGCAGCGCGCCGTGCGGCAGCTGGGCCGCGACATCGACGGCGCGCGGCATCGCCGCAAGGGCGTCGAGATATTGCGGGAAGGACTCCCAGTCGAACTTCACGCCCTCGCTGAGCACGGTTCCGGGAATGTCCTCGACGCCTTCCATCAGGTTGATCAGGTAGCCCGACGCGCCTGGCCGCACCGGCGCGAAGCCGACGCCGCAGTTGCCGAACACCGTGGTCGTGACGCCGTGCCAGGCGCTCGGCGTGAGGAAGGGATCCCAGGTCGCCTGCCCGTCATAGTGGGTGTGGATGTCGACGAAGCCAGGTGCCACGATCAGTGCCGCGGCATCGATCTCGCGCCGGCCGGCGCCGAGCTTCGGGCCCACGGCGGCGATCCGGCCGTCCTGCACAGCGACATCGGCGATGCGGCGCGGCTGGCCCGAGCCGTCGATCACTGTTCCATTTCGGATGACGAGGTCAAACATGGAGGGAAGGATAGGCCGCGGGCCATCGTCCGGTCTATGTTCCGGACCCGCACAAGCCATCCCGTCCGGGGGACCACCCTTGCAGAAACCGCTTCTCTTCCAGCCTCTCAAGCTGCGCGGCGTCACCGCTCCCAACCGTGCCGTCGTGTCGCCCATGGTGCAGTATCGCGCCACCGATGGGCAGGTGAACGACTACCATCTCGTCCATCTCGGCAAGTTCGCGCTGGGCAAGTTCGGCATCGTCTTCACCGAGAACTGCGCCGTGGAACCGCGCGGCCGGGTCACCCAGGGCGATCTCGGCATGTGGGACGATGGTCTGATCGAAGGCCACAAGCGTCTTGTCCGCTTCCTCAAACAGGAGGGGGCGCTGGCCGGCACCCAGATCACCCATTCCGGCCGCAAGGGCTCGACGCCGCGCTCGTTCGACAAGCCGGGCCAGCTCGGCCCGGAGGGAGCCGGCTGGAAGAAATGGGAGGTTGTCGGCCCCTCCGAATTGTCGGCTGCCGAGGGATGGCTGGTGCCGCGCCAGCTTGCGGCGGCGGAAATCGAGGACATCGTCAGGAAGTTCGGCGAGGCGGCGCGGCGCGCCGACGCCGCCGGCTACGACGTCATCGAGATCCACGGCGCGCACGGCTACCTGCTGGCGCAGTTCCTGTCGCCGATCAGCAACAAGCGCAACGACGCGTACGGCGGTGATCGCGCCGGCCGGATGAAGTTTCCACTCGCGGCGGCGCGCGCCGTGCGCACCAACTGGCCCGAGCACAAGCCGATGTTCATCCGCGTCTCGACAGTCGACGGCGCCGGCGGCTGGGAGGTCGAGGACACGGTGGTCTTCGCCAAGGCGCTGAAGGAGATCGGCGTCGACGTCATCGACTGCTCGTCGGGCGGCCTCACCGGGCTGTCGACCGCGCTGCCGGTCAAGCGCGGCCTCGGCTTCCAGGTGCCGTTCGCCGCGGCGGTGAAGCGGCAGGCCGACATCAGGACCATGGCCGTCGGCCTGATTCTCGACGGACCGCAGGCCGAGGCGATCCTGCAGGCCGGCGACGCCGACCTGATCGCGATCGGCCGGCAGGCGCTCTACGACCCGTTCTGGGCCCTGCATGCCGCGCAGGAGCTGGGCTGCGACGGCGACTTCGGCATGTGGACGCCGGAGTACGGATGGTGGCTGGAGAAACGGAAGAACAATCTCGGCATCAGATAGCAAGACAAGACACGGGAAACGCACAATGACCGGAATCCTCGCCGGCCTTCGCATCGTCGAAGGCTCGGCGTTCATCGCCGCGCCGCTCGGTGGCATGACGCTCGCCCAGCTGGGCGCCGACGTGATCCGCTTCGACGACATCGAGGGCGGGCTCGACAACGACCGCTGGCCGGTGACGCAGGACGGCCGCTCGATCTACTGGGCCGGGCTGAACAAGGGCAAGCGCTCGATCGCCGTCGCCCTGCGCTCGCCCGAGGGCCGCGCGCTGCTGACCGCCCTGATCACGGCGCCGGGCGAGGGCGCCGGCATCTTCACCACCAACATGCCGGCGCGCGGCTGGCTTGCCTACGACGAGCTCGCCAAGAAGCGCGCCGACCTGATCGCGCTCAACATCGTCGGGGCGCGCGACGGCACGGCGCATGTCGACTACACGGTGAACGCCATCACGGGCTTTCCCCTGGTGACGGGACCGGTCGGCCACGAGGGACCGGTCAATGCCGTGGCGCCGCCGTGGGATCTCGCCACCGCCTATGCCGGCGCCATGGCCATCCTCGCCGCCGAGCGGCACCGGCGGCTGACCGGCGAGGGCCAGCGCATCGTCCTGCCGCTGCAGGACATGGCGCTCGCCGCCACCGCGGCGCTGGGCTACATCGGCGAGGCGGTGATCAACAAGGTCGACCGGCCGCGCTTCGGCAACGAGATCTTCGGCACGTTCGGCCGCGACTTCAGGACGCGCGACGGACGCTTCGTGATGATCTGCATCTTCTCCGACCGGCACGTCGATGCGCTGGCGAAGGCCGGCGGTTTCACGGAAGCCTTCGCCCGCATCGAACGCGGCAAGGGCCTCGACCTCAAGACCGACGCCGGCCGCTGGCTGGCGCGCGCCGAGCTTTGCGCGGTGATCGAGCCCTGGGTGGCGGCGCACACGGCCGCGGAGGTCGGCGCGGCGCTCAAGGAAGCCGGGGCGCTTTGGGCACCCTACCAGACCTTCCGCGAGCTGGCGGCCGATCCGGTGCACGTGCTCGACAATCCGATGTTCACCGTTCTCGACCAGCCCGGCATCGGCCGCTACCCGGTCGCCGCCTCGCCGCTGCAGTTCGGCGCGGTGCCACGCCAGCCGCCGCGGCCGGCGCCGCGACTGGGCCAGCATACCGACGAGATCCTGGCGGGCATCCTCGGCCTGCCCGATCACGAGATCGCCCGGCTGCACGACCGTAAGATCGTGGGGGGGCCAGTTTAGGGTCATGTCCGACGCGCAATTCCTCGGCGCTGGCGGGGGCATCGGCTGACTGACCACGGCGCTGCGCTCGCTCCCAAGGCTGTCGCATTGACCTTGCCGAAACCGACCCTCGGACCGCCGCCTCAGGCGCCAGGTCCGGCCGGGCCCGGCTCGCCGGTCAGGCAGGTTTCCACGACTGCTGCGATGGCGCCCTGCGGGTTTCTCGCGATCAGCCGGAGCGTGCATGACCAAGGCGTCTGTCGTTCGACTCTGACGACCCGACCATCGACAGTCAGGCTCTCACCGAGTCCCACAGACCGAACGAAGACGGCGCGGGCCGCCAAAATGGTGCCGTCGGCGTACCAGGCCTCGGCGATGCGGACCAGATGGCCCGCCAGCAGCATCCCCTGCACGACTGGTCCGGTGAGGCCTGCTGCCTTGGCTGCCGCCGGATCGACGTGGATCGGATTGGAATCGCCGGATGCGGCAGCATAGCGCTCGACGTCGTCTCGCCCAAAGGGCCCCAGCGCCGCGCGGGGCAGGCGATCGCCTGTTGCCGGAGGCTTCATGCGGCGGCGGCGCGCAGGAACACGAAGCGCGACTCGGCGCGGCTGACCACGCTTCCGGCGGCATCGTGCAGCTCGAGCACCAGCAGGGCCTGACGTCGCGCACCCTCGCCGTCGAAGCCGAGCAGGACGCGCGCTTCGAGCGCTTCGCCGATCCGTAGGGGCCTCGATTGGTCGAACGATTGTCCGACGTGAACCGGCGCGCCGCCTTCGGCTGAAGCGAGTCTTGCGAGGCGGTCCTCGACCGGTCGCGTGGCCAGCAGCCGGACCGGGTAGGTTGGCGGCACGAGTGGTTGGTTCGTTGCGCCATAGCCAACAGCAGCGGCAAAGCGCGCGACATCGTCGCGGTCGATCCGTACCGGGAAGCGGACGAATTCTTCTGCGCGGCGTGCGCTCATTCTGCGGCGACCACGGCTAGCGTCGCGTTCAGCCCGCCGAAGGCGAAGGCGTTCGACAGGGCGGCGTGGAACCGCAAGGGGCGTGCCTGGTTGGGGACGTAGTCGAGGCGGCATCGTGGGTCGCGCCCCAGCCAATTGGCGGTCGGCGGCACGATCTGCTCGCCGAGCGCCAGCGCCGTGGCCACGAGCTCGAGGGCGGACGCCGCCCCCAGCGCATGGCCGTGCATGGACTTGGTGCCGGAAACGGCCAGGCGATGGGCATGCTCGCCGAACACGTCCTCGATCGCCTCGCTCTCGGTGACGTCGTTCAGGATCGTGCCGGTGCCATGGGCATTGATGTAGCCGATGTCGGAAGGCTCGAGGCCGGCCGCCGCGACCGCGTCCGCCATGGTCTGGCCGATGCGTGCGCGATCAGGCCGTAGCAGGTCGCCGGCATCGGCGCTCAGGGAGAAGCCGGCGATTTCGGCGAAGATGCGGGCGCCGCGCCGCCGCGCGTCGGTTGCTCGTTCGAGCACGAAGATGCCGGCGCCGTCGCCCAGTACGATGCCGTTGCGATCGCGCGAGAACGGCCGGCAGGTATCGGAAGAAAGCACACGCAGCGCCTCCCAGGCGCGCATGCCCGCGGGATGCACGACAGCCTCGGTGGCGCCGCAGATCACCCGATCGACTGCGCCCGTGGCCAACAGCATGTGGGCAAGCGCCACTGCGTGATTGCCCGACGCGCAGGCGGTGCAGACGGCGAAGGTCGGTCCCTGCGCGCCGAGCTCGAACGCGATCTGGCTTGCCGCCGCGTTCGGCATCAGGCTCGGCACGATATTGGGCGACGTCCGCTTCTCCTGTGCCACGTAGAAGGAATAGGCTGCTTCGGTAATGGTCTGAGTGCCACCGGCCCCCGTACCGACGATCACGCCGGTACGGGGGCTGGCGAAGCTGGCACGGTCGAGACCGCTGCCCGCGACCGCCTCGCGCATGGCGAGCAAGGCGTACTGGCTGGACGGATCGAGCGCGGGAAGAACGTGCGGGGCGAAGTGGGCGGCAGCGTCGAATGGCGGCACCTGGGCCGCGACCCGGACGAAGCGGTTCTCGTAGCGCGGCAAGCGCAGCGGGCCGACACCCGATTGCCCGGCCTTGAGCGCCGACCAGAACGACGTCACGTCCAATCCCAGGGCAGAGACGCAGCCTATGCCGACAATGGCCGATCGCGTGCCGGACATCATTCCGCCTTCTCCGGACCGGCGATGCGGTGCGGCGTCGAAGGATGCTGCTTGGGCGTGCGCACGAACTCGACCGGTTGCCGGGCTATCAGGTCGCGCGCCAGGTAGTAGGTGGCGATCATGTCGAGGTAGTAGCGCAGGCCGAGGGCCTGGGCGCATGCCTGCACGAAGTGGCGGGACCTCGCGCGGTCGCCGTGCAGGGTTCGCTGGGCGATGAGCAGGCCGGCCAGCGCCAGTCCGTATCCCGAGTAGAAGAGGAACAGGCCCGTCCCGAACAGCCAGAGCGCCCAATCCCATCGCAGGATCAGGAGCGCGATGCCGCTCACCGTCGCCAGCGCCGACACCGGCGCCAGCAGGGCCGGGCTGAGATGGGTGAAGACAACGATCCGCCGTCGAGTCCCTTCGATGCGGCCGAGGAAGAGGGCGGCCATCATGCGATAGGCGATCTGGCTGAAGCCTTTCGTCCAGCGACGCTGCTGGCTCGCCCAGGCGCGGAAGGTCGTGGGGAGCTCGCCCGGCGCCGTCACGGTCGCCAGGAACACGCCATGGAATCCGGCGAGCCAAGCCCGGTAGCTCAGGTCGAGATCCTCGGCCAGCGTGTCGCCGCGCCAGCCCCCGCCCGCCTCGATCGCGGCGCGCCGCCAGATGCCGCAGGTGCCGTTGAAGGGCAGCGCGTGGCCGTCCCACGAGCGCGTCGTCTGCTCGACGCCCGTGTGATGATCGAACAGAAGCACCTGGGCGCGCGTCAGGGCATTCACGTCGGGATTGAGGTAGTCGATGCGCGCCTGGACGAAGGAAAGCGTGGCGTCCGACAGCAGCACCGGCATGCAACGCCGCAGGAAGTCGGGCGCCGGCACGTAGTCGGCGTCGAAGATCGCGAAGTACTGATGGGGCGTCGCCCCGACGCCGGCGGCCAGCGAGCCGGCCTTGAAGCCGTCGCGCACCTTGCGGTGCAGGACCGCGACATCGAAGCCGCGTCCGCGCAGTTCGCCCGCCACGGCGTGGGCGATGGCGAGCGTGTCGTCCGTGCTGTCGTCGCAGATCTGGATGTGAAGGCGATCGATCGGCCATTCCAGGCGGGCCGCGGCCTCGGCGGCGCGGCGCACGAGAAAGCCTTCATTGTAGCTGGCGATCTGCACCACGACGTGCGGCAGCTCTTCGTCAGGTGGTGGGGCAAGCGCCAGCAGGCGCTCCTCTTCTTCGCGGCCGCGCCGCCGCAGGCGCACGTGCATGCGCAGGAAGACGATATACATCGCCATGAAGAAGACGCTGGTGATCGCGCAGCCCCAGAACACCAGCGCGAGAACGTCGACGATCACTGTATCAAGCATGTTTTTTGTCCCGGGGCAGGCGACCGACGGCCGCCTTGACTTCGGCGAGCGAGACGCCGCTGGTGCTTTGCAGAACCGCAAAGGGAGCGCTGGGCCGCATCGACGGCGTATAGAGACAAAGGCGTTCCCGCTCGTCGGGAAACCAGACGCTGAGATCGTGCGCGAGCAGCGGCATGTCGTCGGTCGGCTTGACATGCCATTGCAGCAGCTTGTCGCCCGACAGCAACGTGTAGAGGGCATACTCGGTCCACGTGTCCTCGTGGATCGCCTGCCCGGCGCGGGCGCGGGTCTGCGCCTCTTCATACCAATGCCGCAATCGCGCCGTGGCCGCCCGGCGGATCACGCCAGGCACCGCCGTCATGGCAACGCCACGCAGGCCAAGCCACGACGCCGCGAGGCGCCAGATCACGTGTGCCGACAAGTCGCTGTGAAGCACGTTGGGTGTGACGTCGAAGCCCGACGCCGTGGGATGGTAGGACTGACCTAGCAGGCGGGTCGTCGCCGCCCACCAGCCATTCCGGTGTTGGCGATACCACTGCGACATCAAACGGCCGTCGCGGACGAATGTCCGGCCGTCGATGTCGCGCAGGCACGCCACGTCGGCGTCGAAGGTCAAATAGGGCCCGACACGCAACACCGCCGGGACGACCAGCTTGATGATCTGCTGCTTCCACCAGCCGGGAAGTCCATGAAAGGCATCGCGTTCGCCGAAGAATGCCTCCTCCGTCCAGTGTTCGATCCGAACATGCGGAGTTGATTCCAGTGCAGCCGCGACCGCTGCGGTATCCCGTGCCGGTGTCACGACGATAAGGCGGAAGGGGGTGTCGTCCCGCCATCGGTCGTGCAGTGTCGAGGCCAGAAACGCAGCGCGCTCGACGTCCCCGGACCGGCCGTGCGCGTTCGCCGCCAGCGGCAGCACGCCGGTCGTAACCTGCACGAGGGTTTCCGAAGAGACCGCCATGATGGTCCATTATTCACGGGCCGGCCGCCCGATTCTTGCGCTGGATCAATCCTGTGGGCGAAAGCCGGCCGATCAGCCCGAGAAGCCGAGGCAGTAGGCCCGCACGCGCTCGAGCGGAACGCGGGCGCGGCTCTGGACGATGATGAACTTGCCGCCGGGATCGCCGCCGGCCGGTCGGCTGGCGAGGCGCTCGAAATCCTCGGCGCTCCAGATGCAGGTGTGCTCGGAGAAGAGCCTGACGCTGGATCCGTAGTAGGTTTCCCAGTGCACGTGATGGTCGAACAGGTTGCCTCTGAGCTGGCCGACGCAGGTGTAGAGCGAATACTCCGTCCATGCTGTCGCGCCGAAGCGGAGATAGATCCGGCTGGCCAGGCTGGGCAGTGCGCCGAGCGGACGGTCGCGGAAATGGGCCAGTGTCTGCGCGGCGAGATCGCCGTGCAGGATGTTCGGCGTGACCGACAGCCCATGGCTGGCGTCGTCGTGCGGCATGCCGACCACGTCGGCGGCACGGCGCCACCAGGCGTGATGCTCCTTCGGCTCCCATCGCGACAGCAGGCGTCCGCCGGCGATGAAGGTCGCCGCGTCGAAGTCGCCGACGCAGCAGACATCGGAGTCGAGCGTCAGGTAGGCACCAAAGCCCAGTTGTGCCGGGACGGCGAGCTTGACGATTTGCTGGCGATACCAGCCCGGCATCAGGTGGAAGCCGCTGGCGAGAGGGAAGAAATCCCTTTCCGACCGCACCGAGACATCGATGTTGGCGAAGCGCGGCAGGCTGGCGCGCAAGGTGTCGACGTCTCCAGCGGGAGCCACGACATGAATCTGGAAAGGGCTGGGGTCGCACCAGTGGCGCGAGAGTGATTCCATGAGCAGGCCGGCACGCTCGAAATCCTGGCGACGCCCGATGCGGCGCAGTGCGAGAGGCAGGATGGCTTGGCGGACTTCGCTCGACATCGGTCTGTCTTGGCGGCGTGCCGGTGCGGCGACCTCGAATTGGACGCTCTTGTGCATCCTTTTGATCCTTTGCCAGAACGGGCGGGGTACGGCTTGACTTGAATCAAGGGCTGCGCGGCGCCTGCGGCGATGATTGCACGGATGCGTGCGCGATACGAATGAACCGCGAAGACACCCATCAACCGGCATCCGGGGCTCGGCAGGTGGACCACGAGGTCGCGGGAAGGAGCGGCGTCTCGCGGTCGAAGCGGGCCTGCCGGCGTTCGCGGCCGCGTCTTGCCCGGGCCGGGAACCGGCGCGGCCGGCTCCCGTGCCCCGGTGTTGCGCCGTGGTGGGCAAGGCGGCGGAGAGCAGCTTGAAGTCGGCTGCAGCGCTGGGCCGCAATCTTGGCATCACGGCCGTGCTCGTCGCCGCGCTCGTGGTCGGTGTGGTGGGCCTGACCTCGACCTTGCTGCTGTGTGGCCTGGCGGTGTTCCTCGGCCTGGCCGGCATCGTCCTGTTGCGCGGCAACGGCTGGCGCAGCGGGGCGCTGGTGGTGTCGGCCCTGGCCGTTGGCTTGGCACTGCTCGATCTCATGGCGTTGTGGCTGTGGCCGAGGCCGGTCGCAGAGGGCGTCGTCTACACGCCCGAGTTCGCGACCTGGGCTGGGGCCGATCCGGTTCTGGGCTACCGGCTGCGCCCGGGCATCACGGTTCGTGCCCTGGCCACGATGGGTGATGAAACGATTTATCGAGCCACCTATACGATCGGTGCCGACGGCTGGCGTATCACGCCGAACGGCCCGCCGCAGGCCCCCGTCTTCCTGTTCATCGGCGGGTCTTGCATCTTCGGCCAGGGGGTTGACGACGATCAGACGCTGCCCGCGCAGTTCGCGAAGGCGAACGATTTCAAGGTTCGGACGTCCAACCTGTCCGTGCCCGGGTACGGTGCGAACCACATGGCGCGCGCCTTCGAAGCGGGCCTGTTCGATCGTTACGCCAATGAGCCGGTCAAGGCGGTGGTGACGTGGATCACGTCGATGGACTTGGCGCGCGTATCGGGCGATGAGCCATGGCTCGAGAACGCGCCGCGCTACGAGCTCGAGGATCGGGCCCTGCGCTACACCGGAACCTTTCTCGAGCACCGCTGGCGCAATCCGCTCGACTTCCTCGCCTACCAGGCGCGCGAGCGATTTGCCTTCGCCAGGGCGATCGGGCTTCGACGGCGCCAGGAGCGGCAGGCGGACCTGTTCGTTGCCATGATTGCGCGACTGCGCGCCGAGGCCCGGGAGCGGTTCGGCGCGCCGCTTGTCGTCGTCCATCAGTTGCCCGACCAGGCGTTGCCGCCCGACGGTTCGGAGGGCCGGGAGACGCCGCCCGCGACCGCGAGGTCCGCTTCGCCCTCGTGAAGGCTGCGGCATGCCATGTGCACCGCCACCAACGACGACGAGCACGCGGTGTCGATGACCATCGACGGCCCCCTGCGCTGAAGAAGCAGGCGCGGCTGGCGGCGGGCGAGACGGTCCTGATCCATACCGCCGCCGGCGGCCTCGGCCTGGCCGCACTTCAGGTCGCGCACGCACTGGGCGGCAGGGTGTTGGCCACGGCCGGCAACGACGAAAAGCGGGCCTACCTGCGCGCCTGTGGCGTCGACTATGTCGGCGACTCGCGATCCGCCGCCTTTGCCGGCGAGGTCCTGGAAGTCACCGCAGGACAGGGCGTGGACGTAATCCTCAACACTCTTCCTGCCGACATGAATCGGCACAACATCCGGCTTCTGCGGACGGGAAGCGGGCGCCTCGTGGACTTGCGCAACATGCACTACGGCGCACAGCTCGAGTATGGCGCGCTACAGCGGGGCATCCTGTTCTCCGCGTTCGATCTCGGCGCCGTCGCCATCGCCGATCCGGAGTACGTATCGGGGTTGCTCGAAGAGCTCGCGCCCCTGTTCGAGCGTGGCGTGCTGCGACCGGTTCCCTACCGGCAAACGCCGCCGGAACGGCTCTCCGAGACGGTGCGCAGCTTCCGGAAGGTGGCCCATGTCGGCAAGTTCGTGGTGTCGGGGGCTGCCGGCGCGGTCGATCTGGCGCCCGGCATGGGCGGACTGAAGCTGCGGGGCGATTCGACCTACCTCGTCTCAGGCGGCTTGACGGGCTTTGGCCTGGCGACGGCGCGCTGGCTGGCGGACGGCGGCGCACGGCACCTGGTGCTGGTCGGCAGGCGCGGGGCGGCGACTGCCGAAGCGGCAACCGCCCTTGCCGAGCTCCGAGCCGCCGGTGTCGAGGTCGAAGCCGTCGCGGCCGACATCGCCGACCCGGCGCAGGTGCAGGAACTCGTCATCAGGCTGCGGCGCGATCATCCGCCGCTGCGCGGGATCGTGCATTCGGCCATGGTGCTGAGCGATGCGCCGCTGCTCGATCTCACGGCCGACCAGATCCGTTCGGTGCTGGCGCCGAAGGCCGACGGTGCCTGGAATCTCCATCGCTCGACCCTGGACGATCCCCTGGATTTCTTCGTCTGCTATTCGTCGATGTCGGCCCTGCTCGGCAACCGCGACCAGGCGAACTACGCTGCGGCGAACGAGTATGTCGAGGCGCTCGTACGCTACCGCCGCGCCATGGGCCTTCCTGCCCTGGTGATCGGCTGGGGCGCGATCGGTGCCACGGGTTACGTGGCCCGCAATCAGGCCATCCAGGATGTTTTCGTCCGCCAGGGCGTGTACGACCTCGAACCCGAGCGGGCCTGGACCACCATTGCCCATGGCCTGCGCACGGGCGCATCCTCCCTTTATGCCGCCTCCGTTGACTGGAGGACGCTGAGGCAATTCTCCCGGACGGTGTCCGCATCGCCGTGTTTCAGCCTGGTCGACGGCGGCCAGGCGAGCCACGAAGGCCATGCAGGCAATGCCACGGCGGCACTGGCGGACCTCGCCCCGAATGCCTCGCCCGAAGAGCGCTACCGTCATCTCGAGCAGATCATGGTCCGCGAAGTGTGCGGGGTGCTGGGGATCGACCCGTTGGGCCTCGAGCTCGACCGTCCCCTGCAGGCTCTCGGCTTCGACTCGCTCATGGCCGTCGAGCTGATCGTCGCCGTCGAGCGTGCGACCGGCCATGGACTGACGCGCATGTCGATGTTGCGGCCGGACGTCACTACCGCAGAGCTGGTCGCCGAGGTCGCCGGCATCGTCGGAACCGCACCTGCGGCGGCGAACGGGTCGCGCAACGCGGCAGCGGCGCTGCCCGACGCCGGCGACGTACGGGTCGAGGACCTCAGCGACCACGAGGTCGACATGCTGCTGCGCGAGCTCGAAACCGGCGAGGCTGGCGATGAATGATTCGACGTCCGACAATGCCTCGCTTTCGGCGCTGCAGAAGCGGGCGCTGCTGGAAAAGCTTCTCCGCGAGAGAGGGCGCCCGCCCGCCCGGCGTGCGGCAAGAGGCTTCCAGATCCCGCCGGAGTACGCGGCTCTCAGGCAGCTTTACGAAGGCGATGGTGTGGAGAGCCTCGGCGACCTGTTCTTGCAGAGCTTCGACGGCATCAATGCCGATCGGGCCCGGCGAGCCGGCACGGTGCTCGACAATTTCTGCAGCTACAACTACCTCGGCATGTCCGGCGACCAGGAGGTGTCACGCGCGGCGATCGACGCCATCGCGACCTTCGGCACGTCGGTCTCGGCCTCTCGGCTGGTCTCGGGCGAGCGTCCGGTCCACCGCCGCCTCGAACGGGGAATCGCCCAATGGATCGGCGCCGAGGATGCCATCGTGTTCGTCGGCGGCTTCTCGGCCAACGTCGATACGATCGGCCACCTGCTCGGCAAGGATGATCTGATCGTCTATGATTCGCTGATCCATGCGAGCGTCCAGCAGGGAGCCCGCCTCGCTGGCGCAATGGCCGTGCCCTTCCCGCACAACAATCTCGACGCACTCGACAACATCCTGCGGCGTCGCCGCAGGGACGCCCGCCAGGCGTTGATTGTCGTCGAGGGTGTCTACAGCATGGACGGCGACATCCCGGACCTGACGCGGCTGGTCGACATCAAGACCCGCGCCGATGCACTGCTGATGGTGGACGAAGCGCATTCCATGGGCGTGCTCGGCCGTACCGGCCGCGGCATTGCCGAGCATTCGGGAGTGCCGGCTGGCGCTGTCGATCTTTGGATGGGCACGCTCAGCAAGTCGTTTGCGAGTTGCGGCGGCTACATCGCCGGCTCGAGCGAGCTGGTGACCTACCTGCGACACACCGCGCCAGGCTTCGTCTACAGCGTCGGCATGACACCCGCCAATGCCGCGGCGGCCCTTGCCGCCCTCGGGGTGCTGCAGCGTGAGCCCGAGCGCGTGCAGCGGCTGCAGGCCCGGGCACGGTTGTTTCATGTGCTGGCGCGCCGCGCGGGGCTGGATCTCGGAACGGCGAGTCCCGAATCCGCCGTCGTGCCGGTCATCGTCGGCGAATCGCGCGCCGCCGTCAGGTTGTCGCACGCCCTGCTGGCCGAGCGGATTCTTGCCCTGCCGATCGGCTTTCCCGCGGTCGCGGAGAACAAGGCACGGCTGCGCTTCTTCGTCAGCAGTGCCCACAGCGAGGATCAAATCGGCCGGGCCGTCGACGCCGTGGCACGCAACCTGGGCACAAGCGGGCCCGCGTAGTGGGGCAGTCGTCAGGCCTGCCGGGGTGCCGGGTGCGCCGCCTCGGCGATCGCCGCGATGAGTTCACCGAGATTGCGCGCGGACGACAGCTTGGCGTCCATCGGCAGGTACACGCCGAGCTCGTCCTCGAGCGCCATGAGGATGGTCACCACGTCCATCGACGCGAGGTCGAGGCTTTCAAGCGTCGCCTGCGGTGCGATCCGGTCGCGCTCGACGCGACCCTCGCGGGCGATGACGTCGATGATCCTGTCCAGGAGCCGAGGGTCGTCGAGCGTGGGCCATTGCGATGCGGGAGGGACGGATGTCGTGTCGTCGGTCATCATCGGATCTCCGGCGGCGTCCGGTCAGGGGGCCACGAGCTGCTTACCATAAAGGCGAAGGGTGCGCTTGATCGCGAAGCCGAACTGCCGCAGCAGCTTCTGCAGCGGCTGGTTGTTGTCGAGCACCCAGCCGGCTTCGACCCAGTCGGCGCCGTGTCGGTAGTCGGCGAAGCGGTCGATGATCTCGCGCACCATGGCCATCGCGAGCACGGCGCCGCCGACGCTGTGGCGATACTCCGACACCACGCCGAGCAGGATGATGCGGCCGGTGCGGAAGCGATGGAAGAAGGTGCGGTAGCCGAGCTTGGCCCAGCCGAGCGGCGAGGGATCGGCACCGATGTCAGCGGTGATCTCGAACAGGTTCGGCAGGATCATGGCGACGCCCACCGGCTTGCCCGCCTTGAGGGCGATCAGGCCGCAGTCGCGCTGCACGAACGGCTTCATGTCGCTGCTGAGGCCCTTGAGGTCGTCCGGCTCGAGCGGCACGAAACCCCAATTGCCCTTCCACGCGTCGTTGTAGACGGTGCGCATGATCTCGATGTCACCGGCGAGGTTGCGCAGGTCGAGCGGACGCATGGTCAGGCCCTGGATCGCCTCGGCCGGCCGCCGGGTACGCTGCAATTCCTCGAGCTTTGCGGCAAGCCCGTCGAGGCGCCAGTAGTGCAGCTCGCGGCAGGCCGCGTAACCGCAGGCCTCGAGGCGCGGCGCGAGGTACGGTGGATGCCAGGGCACCATGATGAGCGGCGGCTCGTCGTGCCCGCCCACGAGAAGGCCGGGCTCCTCGTTCATGGAAAGAAGGCACGGACCGAAGGCGCGCTCCCGGCCCTGGCCTTGCAGCCAGGCCTCCGCCGTCTCCATGAGGGCGCGCACGACCGCGTCGTCATCGATCGCATCGAGGCAGCCGAACAGGCCGGCGTCGCCGAACGTACCGGCCGGCTGGGCCGCGTCGATCTGCGCCGAGACGCGGCCGACGGCGACGCCGTCCCGGCGCGCGATCCAGTACTGAGCTCTGCCGTGCTTGAAGAACGGACCCTTGCTCGCGTCGAGGAAGCCGCGCCGTTCCATGTTGAGCGGCGGCACATAGGCCGGGAATCGGCCGTAAAGTCGGGCCGGCAGGCGGATGAATTCCTTCAGGGCCGCGGGCGAGCTTACGGGTTCGAGGACGAGGGACATCGGGGCTCGAGGCGACGGGCTGCGATGAGGCGCTGCTGCGGCATGCCGGGCTCAGCCGGTATTCTTAGACAACGCTGGCCACGTCCGCCAGCGACACGCTTCGAATCCGGGCGACGACATGGCGCAGGGCAGGGAACGTAAGGCAGGGGCCGTGCCGGGTGCGACGCGCCATGTCGCGATCACCGGCGCCTCGAGCGGTCTCGGCCGGGCGCTGGCCGAGCTTTATGCGGCGCAGGGCTGCCGCCTTTCGTTGGCCGGCCGCGACCCGGGCCGGCTCGCCGCCGTCGCCGCAGCCTGCCGGGCAAGGGGGGCGGAGGTCGACGCCTGCACGGTCGACGTCGTCGATCCCGCGGCCATGCACGACTGGCTCGTCGCACGGGATGCCGACTGCGGGATCGACATCCTGATCGCCAATGCCGGCATGGGAGGCTCGGCCGTGCTGCCGCCGCCTCACGGCGAAGATGGAGCGCTCGCGCGTCGCATCCTCTCGGTCAACACCGCGGGCATGATCAACTCGGTTACGCCGCTCCTGTCGCGAATGGTGTCGCGTGCAGCCGGGCACATCGTGCTCGTCGGCTCGATCTCGGGCGCGATCGGCCTGCCCCAGTCGCCGGTCTACTGCGCGTCGAAGGCGGCGGTGCAGATCTACGGTGATGCCCTGCGCCGGCTGGTGCGCGAGCACGGCGTGCGCGTGACCAACGTCCTGCCGGGCTTCATCGACACGCCCATGAGCCGCTCGCTCGGCATGGCACGGCCCTGGTGCTGGACCGCCGATCGGGCAGCGCGCCGGATCGCCCGGGACGTGGCACGCGGCCGCCCGCGCTGCATCTTTCCGTGGCAGCTGCGCTGGCTGATCGCGCTGCAGAGCCTGTTGCCCCTGTGGTTGTCCGACGCCGTTCTGTCGGCCGCCAGCCGGCGTGCCCGGCGGCGCGCGGAGGCGGGCCGGATCTAGCGGGCCGCGGACCATCGGGTCGAGTTGGTTTTTGAAAAGGTCAGGGGGAGCGATGCGAGCATCCCGCTATCGCCGTGGCGGTTAGGCGAAAGGAGACAGTCTGGCAACATGCGAGGCTTCTCAATGGATGAGATCCCCTTCGCACCTGAAGGGGACAGAGATGATCGCTTGCGGACTGGATTTCGGGACGTCGAACTCGGCGATCGGGGTCGCGCGCGACGGGGCAGCCGCATTGGCGCCAATCGAAGCGGGCAGCACCCTGATGCCGAGCGCCGTGTTCTTCGACTATGAAACCAAAGGTCGGGTGCTGTTCGGCAACGAGGCGATCGCGGCCTATGTCGGGCAGACCGAAGGGCGGCTGATGCGGGCGCTCAAATCGATCCTGGGCTCGCCCCTGATCGACGAGGAGACCAGCCTGGGAGGCCGCAAGGTGCCGCTCGCCACGGTCGTCGAGATCTTCGTCCGCCATCTGAAGGACAAGGCCGAGGCCTTCGCGGGGCGAGAGATCACGGCCGTCGTGCACGGCCGGCCGCTACGCTTCGTCGACGGCGACGACGGGGCCGATGCCCGCGCGCAGGAGGTGCTCGAGGCCATCGCCCGTCGCGGCGGGGGCGCTGTGGGCGCCCTACCAGACTTTCCGCGAGCTGGCGGCTGATCCGGCCCACGTGCTGGACAATCCGATGTTCACGATCCTCGACCAGCCCGGCATCGGCCGCTATCCCGTCGCTGCGTCCCCGCTGCAGTTCGGCGCCGTGCCGCGCCAGCCGCCTCGACCGGCGCCATTGCTCGGCCAGCACACCGACGAAATCCTGTCCGGCATCCTGGGATTGCCCGATCACGAGATCGCGCGCCTGCACGACCGCAAAATTGTCGCGAGTCCGGCCTAGCGTAGCGGTTGCCGCGGCCATTCCGGGCGCGGCGAAGAAGGCGACATTCAATGGATTCGCAAACGCACGCATGAGAACGCATCACCCCCTTGGGATGTGGCCGCTGTGGATGCCTGCCGGCAATTGAGACAGGTGTCATCCGCTCAGGCACGTTCCAGGCCATTCCTGTGTCGCCCAAGCGGCTTGTCACGTCATGGAGGGCTGGATGATTTGGAACCAGATCAAGACCATGAATTGCCTGCCGCAAAAGCCTGACGACCGCTTCGATGCCTACCTGACCAAGAATCCGGTGCCGTTCACGACTCCGGCGGGCCCCGACCAGCGCTTCTGGGTGATCGGGCCCTACGAGAAGCTGAAGGAGCTGGCGCGTTCCTTTCGCGTCGACGCCACGGCGCGGACCAGCTTCGAGGATGGCTGCTTCGGCCGGCGCCATACCGACCTGCCGCCGACCGGCGAGCAGCCGACAGGAGGGTTCCGCAAGAAGATCGCGGTGGCGGTGCCCCGTCCGGTGAACCCGGCCCTGATTGCCATGCGCCAGGGAGTGAACCCGCCACAGACGCCGAGGCGCAGTGACCTGTTCGACGTCTTTGCCGACTTCTACGCCAGGAAGACCCTGGAAGCACACCACATCATCGAGAAATCCATCCTGGGCGATCTCAAGCGCAACAAGGGCGATCTGCGCGACGACGTCGCGCCCTGCGTCCTCGTCGTGGCCGAGCTGCATCAGCAGATCTACACGCCGGAGGTGAGCCGCTTCCGCGCCTCGTTCAAGCCGGGCATGTCGAGCGCGGCACAGGCCGACCTGCTGACGACGATCTACAAGGACCTGTACGCCTCGCCGCAGATGGCCGACCTGCTCGCGATCGCCAATGTCATCATCGGCCAGGTGCGACTCGGGCTACCCAACTAGGGACTGGGCTCAGGGGCCCGACCGGGACTCTGTCCGCCACGTATCTTGCGACGGACCAACTAGTTGATTAAACTAGTTGGTAGAGAGGTAAGCATGGCTATCGTCGGAAGTTTTGAGGCCAAGACCAAATTTTCTGCGCTTCTGGAACGCGTGGAACAGGGCGAACAGATCTTGATTACGCGACGTGGCAAGCCTGTCGCGCGATTGATGCCGATCGCGACGGCGCGGAAGGCGAAAGTGTCTGCAGCGATTGAAAAGCTCCGGAAGCTGCGTGAAGGGACGACGCTCGGTGGCCTCGGTTGGAAGGAATTGCGCGACGCCGATCGCAAGTACTGACCGTGTTGGTCGTCGATGCCTCG
>NZ_JBFWZI010000140.1:0-19865 GCF_050185545.1 Reyranella sp.
AATTCTAACGGGAGACTGATTCTAGAAGCACCCGTTGGCCCGTTTCAAGTCTTCCTCCCCGGCGAAGCCGGGGAGGTGTCGCGTCATACGCGGCGGAGGGGTCATGAATCATGCGGACCGCGGGCGCCTCGCCCGCTCATGATCCGAGCGGGCGAGACGCCCGCGGTCCGGAAGAGCCATGACCCCTCCACCCTCGTAAGACGAGGGCACCTCCCCAGCGAAGCTGGGGAGGGGGAGGAACTCAATTCCCGCCCTGGCCTTCTGTGAGCAGCGGTCCCGGCCGATTGTTGCGCCGGGAGCCCCACATGGCGGCGATGTCGGGATGGGAACGCGTGACGTCGGCGCCCGAGGGCAGCGCCGCTTGATGGTCGGTGATCCACACCGCGACATCCGCGGCGACCTTGTCGCCCTCCTTGTCGCGCAGCAGCAGGTGATAGCCGTTCTTGTAGAAGGCGAGCTTCGAATCGGGTCGCGGCGGCATCACCTCGATGGCGGCGCGCACGGGGTCCTGCGGCACGATGCGATCACCCAGCCCGTGCAACATGAGGTAGGGCACCTTGATGCGTTCGGCCGAGGCGCGGGCGTCGTCCATCAGGCCGACCAACCCGTAGCCCATGTCCAGCCGCACCTGGCGCAGCATCTTCGGATCCTTGCGCAGCTTTTCCAGGGTCCTGGGATTGTCGGTCGGCATGTAGTCGATGGAGGTCGGCCCGGAGGGCATCCAGGGAATCGTATGGGCGAAGAACCAGAGCCCGGCGCTGGCGATCGGACCAAACGTATCGCGCGAGCGCAGGGCCGGTGCCGACAGGATCAGCCCGTCGATCTCGACGCCGCGGTCGGCCGCGACCAGCGACACGGCCCCGCCCATGCTCTCGCCGGCGAGGTAGATCGGCAGCCCCGGGTGCTTCGCCTTGACCAGCAGCACCATGGCCCGGGCATCGTCGACCAGCGCCTCGGTACCGGGCCAGCGCGCCCGGGTCGGGCTATCCCCAAATCCGCGCTGGTCGTAAGCATAGGTGGTGATGCCTTGCTGGGCCCAGATCGTCGCCGGCTCGTCCCATGCCATGCGATAGTCGCCGAAGCCGTGCAGGCCCAGGATCACCGTCCTGGGGGAACCATTTGCCGCAGGCCAGGTGGCGACCGGCAGGGAAGTGCCGTCGGCTGCGATGTAGCGCTTATCCGACAGGGCGGGGGCGCGCACCGTGGTGCCGGCAGGCGTGACGGTCGGGGCGCAGGCGGGAAGCATGACCGCAGCGGCGGTGACCGCTATCATCCGCCGGCGCGAAAGGAAGGAAGTCGTGACGGAACCTTTTGAACTCATCTCTGTCGATACCGACCGGGTCGCCTGCGACGGCGGGGGCGGTCCACTCGGTCATCCTAAAGTCTATCTCAACCTGGGCGAAGAAGGGCGGGTCGAATGCCCCTACTGCAGCCGGACGTACGTCTTGCGCGAAGGCGCCCGCTCCGGCCGTGGCGCCGGGGCGCACGCCCACTGAGGAGGCGGCTGTGAAGCAGCTGGGAGAGGGCTGGAACTGGCGCGACCTCGCAATCGGTGACCGCTTCAAGACCTACGGCCGCACGCTGTTCGAGGCCGACCTGCTCAATTTCGTGACTCTCTGTGGCTTTTCCGAGGAGCTGTTCACCAACAAGGAATACATCGCCCATCACGCCCCCATGCGCGGCGGCCATCCCGTGCCGGGCGCGCTGGTCTTCTCGATGGCCGAGGGGCTGGTGATTCCGGCGACCCTGCAAGGGGCCGGCCTCGCCTTTCTGTCTATGGGTTTCGACATCAAGGGGCCGACCTATGTTGGCGACACGATCCATGTCGAGATCGAGGTCAGCGAGATCCGGCCGACCTCCAAGGACCCGTCGCGGGCGCTGGTACGCACGACCAACGTCGTGAAGAACCAGAAGGACCAGACGGTGCTGGTCTACACTCCCCTGCGCATGATGCAGGGGCGCTGAGCGGGCTCACGATGGCGGCTGCCACCGATGCGGACCGCGGGCGTCTCGCCCGCTCTTGAGCTTGAGCGGGCGAGACGCCCGCGGTGCGCAAGAGGAGTAGCGCGCGAAACGCATTCACGCAGGAGGACGCGCCGACATGGCAAAGGTCGCGGTCGAGAAACAGGGTCCCATAACGGTCGTCGCAATTGATCGCTTCGCCGAAGCGCGCAACGCGGTCGATCCCGAAACCGCCCTGCTGCTGCGCGAGGCCTTTCTCGCCTTCGACGCCGACGTCGCCCAGTCGGTCGCGATCCTGACCGGTCGCGGCGGCACGTTCTGCGCTGGCTACGATCTCAAGGTCGCCGCGGGTCGCGAGGGCGCCGGCCTGCACGATCCGGAAGGTCCCGGCCCGATGGGGCCGACGCGGCATCTCCTGTCCAAGCCTGTGATCGCGGCGGTCGAGGGCTATGCCGTGGCGGGCGGACTGGAGCTGGCCCTGTGGTGCGATATGCGCCTCGCCTCGGAGACGGCGAAGTTCGGCGTGTTCTGCCGGCGCTGGGGCGTGCCGCTGATCGACGGCGGCACGGTGCGCCTGCCACGCCTCATCGGCCACAGCCGCGCGCTCGACATGATCCTGACGGGCCGCGAGGTCGGCGCGCGCGAGGCCCTGGAGTGGGGACTCGCGAACCGAGTCGTCCCCGGGGGCCGTGCGCTTGACGAGGCGATTGCCCTCGCCGAGCAGCTCGCCCGGTTCCCGCAGACCTGCCTGCGCTCGGACCGCCAGTCGTCCTACGAGCAATGGGGTCTCGATGTTGCCCGGGCCCTGGTCAACGAAGGACGCCGCGGCATCCCGGCTTTGCAGGCCGAGGCACGCTCCGGCGCTGCGCGTTTCGCCGCCGGCAAGGGCCGCGGCGGACGCTTCGGAGACTTCTGATGACCCACCTGCCGACCGACAACGAGGTCGCACGCTATCGCGCCGACGGCGCGGTGTGCCTGCGCGGCGCCTTTTCACTCGACTGGATCGACAGGCTGCGCGCGGCAGTTGATGTCGACATGGCCGATCCCGGACCGATGGTGCGGCTCAACACGCCGGCCGGTTCGCCCGGGCTCTTCTTCGTCGATTTCCAGCTCTGGCAGCGCCACCCCGCGGCCCGCGACTTCGTCTTCCACTCGCCGGCGCGCGAGATCGCCGCTCGGCTGATGGGCTCGCGCGAGGTCGTGTACTACCACGACCATCTGCTGGTGAAGGAGCCGGGCACGCGCGAGCGCACGCCCTGGCACCACGACCAGCCATACTATCCGATCGATGGCGAGCAGATCGTCTCGCTGTGGCTGCCGCTCGATCCGGTCGACCGCGCGACCTGCGTCGAGTACGTCAAGGGCTCGCACCACTGGGGCCGCTGGTTCCAGCCCAAGTTCTTTCGCCAGGGCGGCGTCGATCTCACGGTCCAGGATGCGCGCTTCGAGCCGTTGCCCGATTTCGACGCAGAACGCGACCGCCACGAGTTCCTCGCCTGGGACATGGAGCCTGGCGACGTAATCGCCTTCCATGCGCTCACCCTGCACGGCGCCTCGGGAAACCTCTCGACGTCGCGCCGGCGCCGGGCCTGGGCGACGCGTTGGTGCGGCGACGATGCGCGCTATGCGGCGCGGGTCGGCCAGATCTCGCCGCCAATCGAAGGCCACGGCCTGGCGCCGGGCGATCGGCTGGCCTGCGCGATGTTCCCGAAGGTGCTCGGCTGAGGAAGTGAGTCAGCCACAGACAAACGCCGCGCAGCCTGACGGCCGCAACTAATCATTCACTGGGGATCGGGTGGCGGATCGACCCCGGGCTGCGCGTCGAGCCATTTGCGCGCGGCCTCGCGATTGCGGAAGATCTTGATGGGACGATCGACTTCCGCGAGTTCGGTGTAGAGGCGCGCCATCCAGCGAGACCGATCGCCCGGCGCGACGATCGCCAAGGCGCCGAAGCGACCGAAGGCAGGATAGGCGCGGATGCGCGCCGCGAGCATCATCATGTACTCGTCGGGAGGGTGAACTACCATCTCGGTCACGTCAAAGATCTTGCGATAGGACAGCGCGTTCGACGTGACGACACCGTCGAGATACCGCTCGATCTCCTGCAGCGCGACCGTGCCTTCGGCAACGGCGATAACTAGGCGCTCGGGATGCGAAATCGTCCAATTGACCGGCATGAACAAGTATGCGGCCACACCGTCGCCAACGACAAGACGGCGGGCTGTGTCGATGAACCATTACTGCACTGGCAATGATAACAAAATCGTTATCCGTCGGCGCACATGCGCGGTGCGAGCAAGTCTTGGTGCAATCCGGCGCTACGCAACCAGAACGGCCTTGCCGACGACAGTTCGCTGCTCGATCAGCCGGAAGGCGTCGACCCAATCGGCAAGATCGTAGGTGGCGGCGACGGTGGCCTTGAGCTTGTCCTCGGTGAACCAGCGCATCAGTTCCTGCTGTGCCTCCGCGACCATCGCGCGTCGTCGCGCGAGGCCTTCCGCCTCCTTCGGCGTCGGCGGTGCCTTGCCGCCCCAGCCGTTGTAGTAGCCATAGTAGAAGCCGATCACCGTCACGTTCTTGACCAGCAGGATGTTGGCCGGGATCTGCGGGATGGTGCCGCTGGCGAATCCCATGGGAATGAGCCGGCCCTCGGGGGCGACACAGCGCAGGGAAACATCGAAGGCCGAGCCGCCCACCGGATCGTAGATCACGTCGGCGCCGCGGCCCGCGGTCAGTTCGAGCACTCGCGCCCTGAGATCGTCGCGGCGGTAGTCGATCAGGTGGTCCGCGCCGCCCGCCTGTGCCGCCGCGAGCTTGTCTCTGCCGGCGGCCGAGGCGATGACGATCGCGCCCATGGCCTTGCCGACCTCGATGGCGGTCAGTCCCGATCCGCCGCCCGCGCCATGCACCAGCAGCACCTCGCCGGGCTGCATGTCGGCCTTCCATTTCAGCGCGCCATAGGCGGTGGGATAGAGGGTGGGAAAATTCGTGGCCTGGGCGTACGGCATGATCTCCGGGATGGGGATCGCGTTCTCGGCGATCGCCACGGCATACTCGGCGAAGCCGCCTTGGCTGACGCCGGTGCAGATGCGCTGGCCGACATGGACATTGGTGACGCCGGGGCCGAGCCTGGTCACGTGCCCGGCAAGCTCGTTGCCCGGCACGTAGGGGAGGGCGGGCTTGTTCTGATGCTTGCCCTGGACGCCCAGCATGGCGGCGAAGCTCACGCCCGCCGCACCGACACGCACCTGGATCTCGCCCGGCCCGGGCTCGGGCACAGGGATGTCCTCGAGCTTCAGGGTGTCGATGCTACCGTAGGCGTGACAGACGAGGGCGCGCATGGAACTTCCGTGAGGACAGACGCAGGTCGGGCCGTTGCGGGTTCCATCGGCGATCGCCACTGATGCCTGGCTCCCGGTCGCAACCAGTCGAGCAGCGGCACCAGCGGCGAGAGCAGGAACAGCGCCCACACCGGCCCTCCGTTGCGATACCAGACGAATTGCCAGATGAAGGCAAGCACCGCGACCAGCGCGGCGTAGAGCCAGCGCATGCGCCGGTCGTTCGGCGTGGTCATCGGATCGGTGATCATGAAGAAGGTGAAAAGCAGCAGGCCGCCCGAGCTCAGCTGGTTCAGCAGCACCGCCCAGCGCTGGTCGAGCCACAGCAGACGACCGACCAGCAGCAGGCCGTAGCAGGCGAGAAACGCCCAGGCGATGTCGAAGCGCTTGGCCGACACCGTGACCGTCACGCCGAGCGCGACGAACCACAGGGCGGCGATCACGTCGGAGCCCCATTGGCCGGGCGACAGCCAGGCGCCGGGCAGGAACAGGATGGCGATCATGACGCCGAGATTGGCGGGATTGAAGACGTGCTTGTTGCCGATGCGCACCGTGAACTTCGCACTGATGGCGAGTACCGCGACCAGTGGATGGACCCACAGCGAATCGGCGCGCACCAGCACTGACAGGCCGATGCCGGTGACGATGGCGCTCAGGTAGCCGGTATTCCTGAGCCCGAGGATGCGCATCCAAGCCCATTGCGCGGCGAGAGCGCTGGCGAAGCACAGCGCGGATTGCTCCCAGCGCAAGGCGAAGTCGCGCAGCAGCACGCCGAACATCAGCAGTCCGCCCACGGCGCCGATCTGCAGCCAGCGGGCGTCGAGTCCGCGCAGCACGGCGGCCATGTTACGGCGTCGCTGGCAGCGGAATCGGCGTCGAGCGCCTGGGCAGGCGGGCGCGGATCTCGGCGAGGTTCCAGCCGGTCAGTCTCGCCAGCGCGCGGGCCTCCTGGTCCTCGCGCTCGCCCAGCTGGGCGAAGTAGCCCAGGGCGGCACCGCACTTGTACGGGTTGCCGGTCCACGGATGGCGCAGCACGTAGCGCGCCTGGAAGGTCGCCCGATCGGCCGTCTCCTGCAGCATCAGGTCCTCGGGAAAGCTGTCGGGCGTGTAGCGCAAGTGCAGGCGGGTGACGGCGACCGAAGCGCCGCGCCGGCGGGTGCTGGTGCCGTCGGCGACCCAGGTGGCGCCGGCTGCGACGATCTCCTCGTCACGCGGTGGTGGCGCCGCGCAGGGATCGCACCACGCCGAGTCCCAGGCGTACTCGGTGAAGACCGTGCGAAAGCGGTCTTCCTCGGCGAGACGGGCAAACATCGTCTTGTAGAAGTCCCTGAACACCGCCGGGTCGCGTACGTAGATCGGCAGATCGACGCCCGTCGGCATCTTGACAGTGCGGTAGTTCGAGGCCTCGACCCGACCCTTGCGGGTCAGCGTGTAGACGATCAGGTCCTGCGGTCCCTTGGCGTTCAGCATGCCGAGCCGCATCGGCAGCATGAACTTATCGCTGGTGAAGCCGAACTGTAGCGGGCTCAAGTAGCGCGAGCCGCCCTTGGCGTGTTCCTTGAGATTGACCCTGGCGACGAAGAACTTCATGTCCTGCCGCACATAGGGGCGCAGCGCCGCACTGGCGCCCCTGGGGATGTTGTATCCGTGCTGGGTCAGCCAGGCTTCCAGCGCATCGGACTCCTGCGCTGACAAGATGACGATGTCGTACTCGCCCACAGTGAAGAAGACCTCGACGCGCACGCGCTGGTCCTGCGAGCCGCGCGGCACGCTGGTCGGCGCGGGAATCGCCGACATCATCGCCACCCGTTCCCTGGGGCTGCAGGGATCCTCGTCGTGATACTCGACCAGGCGTGGCGCCGTGTAGGAATCGAGGCGCTCGAAGACCTTCTGGTCGAGCACCTTGACGTCCTCCTTCCTGAGGACCACCGGCACCGGCACGACCAGAGCGAACTCGGTCAGCTCGCCGCGATAGTCGTTGTGCATGGAGATGGTCGTGCGCTGCCCGTCGCGCGCGAGGATGACCTGGCTCGATTCGTTGAACAGCGAGGAGTCGGCCTTGCCGACGTAGAAGCCGCAAAAGGCCTGGGCTTGAAGCGGAACGATTGCGAGTGCCATCACAGCCAGAATCCGCTTCAGCATGCCACTCTCTCCTCGGTAGCGGCTGCAACTCTCAAGCGCGAAGATGGCGGTCAGTTGGCGAGATGCCAGCTATTTGGCGAATTTACCGCCACGTCCTTCGCCGGCGGCGAAGCGCGCGGCACCCTTCTGCGATTCGAGGCGTCGTGCGGCGATCGACAGCTCCATCTCGCGCTGCACGGCCGCGGCCTGATCGCGATCGAAGCTCTCGTAGGCCGATTGCCGATCGGAGAGCATGGCGACCGGCGGGAAGCCGGCGATCTGCCGCGCCAGCGCTTCGGCCTCCTGTCGCGTCGTGCCACGCGCGACCTTGCGCGTGGCGAGGCCGATTGCGATTGCCTCGTCGGCGCCGACGGCGCGGCCGGTCAGCAGCATGTCGAGCGCGCGCCCCTGGCCGACGATGCGCGGCAGGCGCACCGTGGTGCCGTCGCTCATCGGCACGCCCCAGCGCCGCGAGAACACGCCGAACACCGCCGTCTCGTCGACGAGGCGGATGTCGCAGAACAGTGCCACGCCCAGGCCGCCGGCGCAGGCATGGCCCTCGACGGCGGCGATGACCGGCTTGGCGAGGGGCGCGCGCAGCGGGCCCTCGGCGCTGCCCGCCCAGGGAAAATAGTCGGTGCCGGCACCCAGCTCCTTCAGGTCGGCGCCGGCGCAGAAGGCGCCGCCCGTGCCGGTCAGCACCGCAACCTTGGCGTCGGCGTCTGCTTCGAAGGTGCGGAACGCCGCCGCCAGTGCATGCGCCGCCTCGTTGTCGAGCGCGTTACGCGCCTGCGGCCGATTGATGACGATCGTCGTGACCGGTCCCGTGGTCTCGACGAGGATCTTGGGCGGGGTCATTTGTTCCTCTGAATAGCTTTGCCTCCCCCGACTTACGGAGGAGGTGCCACAGTCATACGGAGTGGAGGGGGCGGCCTCAGTCGAGATCTATGAAATGCCGACGTCGGGTTGTCATGAATCTCGACTAAGGCTCTCCCCCTCCGGCCCTCCGGGCCACCTCCCGAGATAACGGGGGAGGAACTTGAACTACCTCACCGTCGCCAACTCGTCCTCGAGCTGGGCGTTGGAGCTGAGCGGGGTGCGGAAATACCACCAGTTCTTCTCCGGCGTCCATCTTTCCTTGCGCGCCGTGCCCTTGCCCCAGACGCACTTCTTGAAGTCGCGCGTGGCGGCGCGAAAGGCGGCGTCGGCCTGGTCGAGCTTGAGCGCATGCTCGCCCATCTCCTCGCGGCTGAACATCGGCAGGGCCTCGAGGATCAGCTCGCGCACGTCGACGTCGTTCAGCCAGTTGTCGAGGTCGAAGCTGTAGCCTTTGTCGAGATCGCCGGTGAACTCGGCCCACTGGTCGATCAGCTCGCAGAGATCGGCGACCTTGGGCGGGCCAGGCGGTGGAGGTGGCTTCATTCTCCGCGCTCCGCTTGGCGGCGCCAGTAGCGCTCGCCGTCGTTGGGTTTGAAGAAGGTCCGGATGACGCCGTCGGGGTTGAAGGCGATGAACGCCCCGGTCTGCCGATCGAAGCGCGTGATCACGCCGTCGCGCCGGACGGCCTCGAGCACGGGGTCGACCGGTTTGGCGTCGCGCAGCAGCTGCGCCTGCCTCAGGTAGTCCTGCTTGGTGATGCGGCCGAACTCGGCGCCGTGCTTGGCATAGTGCTGGTCGAGGCGACGCTGGTCGGCGAACCCAACCGCCGATCCCCAGGCGCGCGTGCCGGATGAATCGCGCGCCTCGGCGCTCAGCGGGCCGTGCGCTTCCGCGGACAGCGGATCGCGCGCTATGTCACGCGCCCCACGATCGGTGACGTGCGTCCAGTATATGAAGATCGCCAGCGCCGCCAGCGCCGCCGTCAGCAGACGACGCCAGGGCAACCCACCCGAGCGGACGTACATGACCCTATTGTGCGCCGCCCTTGAACCATCGCGCAATCAGGCGCCGCTCGGCCTCGGTCATGTGGGTGAGGTTGCCGGGCGGCATCACCTTGGTCACCCAGACCTGCTGGTAAATCATGCTGGCGCGGGCGCGGATCTCCTCCGGTGTTTCCAGCACCACTCCCTTGGGCGGCGCGGCAAAGCCCTCCTGCGTCGGCTTGACGGCATGGCAGGACTGGCAGCGAGCCTGGAAGATCGGCTGCACCTCGGCGAAGGAGGCCGGTGGGCCGAGGCTCTCGGCGGGACGCGGCAGGGAAAGGATCGCGGTGATCACCAACACGACCAGCCCTGCTGCCATCACGAGAGGATCCTGGTTGCCCCTGTGGCGCTGCACGAACCAGACGCGGACGAGGGCGCCGGCCACCGAGATCAGGATCAGCAGCACCCAGTTCCATTCGTGGCCGTAGAGGCCGGCGTAGTGGTTGCTGATCATGGTGAACAGCACGGGCAGGGTGAAATAGGTGTTGTGTACCGAGCGCTGCCGGCCTATGGCGCCGAACTTCGGATCGGGCGTGCGGCCTTCCTCCTTGGCGCGCACCAGCTCGCGCTGGCCGGGGATGATCACGAAGTAGACGTTCAGCACCATGATGGTGCCGAGCATGGCGCCGAAATGGATGTAGGCGCCGCGTCCCGAGAACAGGTGGCAGAGCGCCCAGGTCGCGATCACGCAATAGACGAACAGCAGGCCGCCCAGTAGCAGGTCGTCCTGGCCGAATGCCGAGCGGCAGAGGCCGTCGTATACCAGCCATCCCAGCACCAGGAAGCCGAGGCCGATGGCGATCGCTTCCCATTTGTCGAGCGGCATCACCGCCGGATCGATCAGCGCCACCTCGGCGCCGTAGTAGTAGACGAGGCACAGCAGGAAGAAGCCGGTGATCAGGGTCGTATAGGCTTCCCATTTGAACCAGTGCAGCTCGGGCGGCAGCGTCGCGGGCGCCAGGGCGAACTTCTTGGCGGTGTAGAAGCCGCCGCCGTGGACGGCCCACACCTCGCCCCCGATGCCCTTGGCCTCGTCGGCCGGATCGAGCGGCTTGTGCAGATGGTTGTCGAGCCAGATGAAATAGAAGGATGCGCCGATCCAGGCGATGCCCACGATCATGTGGGCCCAGCGCAACACCAGATTCAGCCATTCGACGACGAAAGCCGCGTCCATTCCTCATCCCCGCAGCAACCGCCGTGCCAGGGTGCGGCTTTCTGACATCACGTCGCTTGAAGCTGGCCCGGCGTTGCCCGAGGCAGTAAATCGCCCGTCCCACCTGGAAAGCAAGAGGAACGAAATGGCGTTGGACCTTCCCGCGGGCGTCGTCATTCATGGCGCAATCGAGCCCGGTTACGACAAGGTCCTGACGCCGGAGGTGCTGGCATTCCTGGCCGACCTGCAGCGCCGGTTCAATCCCCAGCGCGAGGCACTGCTGGCGGCGCGCGCCGAGCGCCAGCTGCGACTCGACGCCGGTGAGAAGCCCGATTTCCTGGCCGAGACGGCCGGCATTCGCGAGGACGACTGGACGGTGGCGCCGCTGCCCGCCGACCTGCTCGACCGCCGGGTCGAGATCACCGGCCCGGTCGACCGCAAGATGATCATCAATGCGCTGAACTGCGGGGCCGACGTCTTCATGGCCGACTTCGAGGACGCCAGCACGCCGACCTGGGCCAACATGATCGAGGGTCAGGCGAATCTCGTCGATGCGGTGCGCCGGTCAATCGAGCTCGCCGACCCTGAGACGGGCCGCGACTACAAGCTCAACGACAGGACTGCGGTCCTCTTCGTGCGGCCGCGCGGCTGGCACCTGGTCGAAAGACATATGACGGTCGACGGTCAGGCGATGTCGGGCTCGCTCTTCGATTTCGGCCTCTACTTCTTCCACAACGCGCGGGAGGCGCTGGCCCGCGGCACTGGCCCGTACTTCTACCTGCCCAAGATCGAGAGCCATCTCGAGGCCCGGTTGTGGAACGACGTCTTCGTCTACGCCCAGGACGTGCTCGGCGTGCCGCAGGGCTCGATCAAGGCTACGGTGCTGATCGAGACCATCCTCGCCGCCTTCGAGATGGACGAGATCCTGTGGGAGCTGCGCCAGCATTCCGCCGGCCTGAATTGCGGCCGCTGGGACTATATCTTCAGCTTCATCAAGAAGTTCCGCGAGCAGGCCTGGTCGGTGCTGCCCGATCGCGGCCAGGTGACGATGACGGCACATTTCCTGCGTTGCTACAGCCAGCTGCTGATCAAGACCTGCCATCGCCGCGAGGTCCATGCGATGGGCGGCATGGCGGCGCAAATCCCCATCCGCAACGACGGAGCGGCGAACGAGGCCGCCATGGAGAGGGTGCGCGCCGACAAGAAGCGCGAAGCGGGCGATGGCCATGACGGCACCTGGGTCGCACATCCCGGCCTGGTGGCAATCGCGCGCGCCGAGTTCGACGCCATCATGAAGGGCTCCAACCAGATCGCCCGCAAGCGCCAGGACGTGCATGTCGGTGCCGCCGACCTGATCGCCGTGCCCGAGGGCAGCAAGACCGAGGCCGGTCTGCGCCACAACGTGGCGGTTGGCATCGGCTACCTCGAGGCCTGGCTGCGCGGCATCGGCTGCGTGCCGCTGTTCAACCTGATGGAGGATGCCGCGACGGCCGAGATCAGTCGCGCCCAGGTGTGGCAGTGGCTGCGCCACGGCCAGACGCTCGAGGATGGCCGCGCCATCACGGCTGACCTGGTGCGCACCATCGTGCGCGAGGAGAACGAGCGGGTGCAGGCGCGGATCGGCGATGAAGCTTATGCCCTGGCACGCTACGAGGACGCCGCCCGGCTCTTGCTCGAACTGGTCGAAAGCCCGACCTTCGAGGAGTTTCTGACCCTGCCGGCCTACGGGCGCATCGTGGCGGAAGAGAGAGTGAGAGACGGCCAAGCGGGGCAGTCGCACACGACAAAAGGCTCCGTCATGCCGACCGGAGCCGAGCGCAACGAGGCGTAGTGGGGGGACCTTGTTGCAGCTTCGGCAAAGATAAGGACCCTCGACTGCGCCGCTCCTTCGGGCGGCTCAGCTCGGGATGCCGGAATTTTTTGCCTACGTGAATCTGCCGGGGGCAAGCGCATCAAGTGCCTAAACACGCGCTGGTCTGGCGGCGCGACATCCGAAGGCTGCGAGGCGGCCCACCGGACCGCCTCGCCGCCCGACCGCGGCCGACTACGAACGCACCGACCGGCGACTCTCTCCTACTGCGATTGGCGCCGCTTCTCGCCGCGCGGCCTGAGTGTGGGAGCTGGCGCGGGAGACTGGGCGGTCGCCTCCGCAGGCGGAATGGGGATCTGCGCGCGGTCAAGGGCGCGCTTCAGCGTTGCGATGCCCGAGGAGACGTTGCCCTTCTGACAGTGTTCCAGCGCCATCCTGGCGTCCAGGGGCCTGGCATAGCCGTCCGAGTTGTGGCGCGACAGCAGGCTGTAGAGCTGCTGGCATCGGGCCATCGTGTCCTCGCCGAGCGCCTGCGCGGGAGTCTCGGATGAAGGCGGATTTGCCGCCGGCGATCGCGCGCCGGTGGAATCCGCTGCGGCCGATCCCGCGTGGCCGACAAGGATCGCGCTCGAGAGTATTGCCGCGACGCTAAGGAAGTTCGACCGCAAGCGCGCCGGCTTCGGCGCTGATGGGAGGTACGTCGTCATTTTGCCTGCACCCTGGTTTGGACACTGGCTGTTGAATTGGGTGCGAGCCGCCGCTGGACGAGCGAAGAGATCTAAGCATCACATGCGAAAATCACGTGATGTTACGCCGAGTAGACCAGTCGTCCTGGCGGTGAGTCGGTATCAGAAGAGGCCGACGATCTTGCCGTCAGGCCCGAGGTCGATGCTGTTGGCGGCAGGGACCTTGGGAAGGCCGGGCATGGTCATGATGTCGCCGCACACGGCGACGACGAACTCGGCGCCGGCGGACAGGCGCACCTCGCGTACCGTGACGACGTGGTCGTCGGGGGCGCCCTTGGCGTCGGGATTGGTCGAGAAGCTGTATTGCGTCTTGGCGATGCACACCGGCACCTTGCCGAAGCCCATCGACTCGAACTGCGCGAGCTGGTCCTGCACCGGCTTCGCGATCGCGATGTCGCGCGCCCGGTAGATTTCCTTGGCGATGGTGCGAATCTTCTCGACGAGCGGCATGTCGTCGGCATAGAGCAGCTTCATCTTGCTCTGGCCGCTCTCGGCCGCTTTGACCACGGCGCGCGCCACATCGGCGGCGCCCTTGCCGCCTTCGGCCCAGTGGTCGGCCATCACCGCCTCGACGCCGAGCCTGGCGCAGGCCGACTTGACCAGCGCGATCTCGGCCTCGGTGTCGGCGCTGAAGCGGTTGATCGAGATCACCGGCACCAGGCCGAACTTGCGCACGTTCTCAACATGACGCTGCAGGTTGGACATGCCGGCTTCCAGCGCCTTCAGATTCTCAGTCTTGAGATCCTCCCTCTTCATGCCGCCATGCATCTTGAGCGCGCGGATGGTCGCGACCAGCACGACGGCGTCGGGGGCGAGGCCGGTCTTGCGGCACTTGATGTCAATGAACTTCTCGCCGCCCAGGTCGGCGCCGAAGCCTGCCTCGGTCACCACGTAGTCGGCGAGCTTCAGCGCCGTCGTCGTCGCCAGCACCGAATTGCAGCCGTGCGCGATGTTGGCGAACGGGCCGCCATGGATGAAGGCTGGCGTGCCCTCGAGGGTCTGCGCCAGGTTGGGCGCCAGCGCGTCCTTCAGCAGCACCGCCATCGGTCCGTGCGCCTTGAGGTCGGCGGCGCGCACCGGTTTGCGCTCGCGGGTGTAGGCGACGATGATGTTGCCGAGCCGCGCCTTCAGGTCCTCGAGATCCTTGGCCAGGCAGAAGATCGCCATGACCTCGGAGGCGACGGTGATGTCGAAG
The DNA here is from genome assembly GCF_050185545.1 of Reyranella sp. GTDB lineage: Bacteria > Pseudomonadota > Alphaproteobacteria > Reyranellales > Reyranellaceae > Reyranella. The sequence goes on from NZ_JBFWZI010000140.1 coordinate 14,248, forward strand.
CCGTCCTCACGCGGAAAACCGTTGGCGACGCCGCCAAGCGACGACACGATCTGGCGCAGGCTGCGGTCGTTCATGTCGAGGGCGCGGCGCCAGGCGACGCGGCGGCCGTCGATGCCCAGCGCATTGCCCCAGTAGATGTGGTTGTCGATCAGCGCCGCCAGGAGATTGTGCGCCGCGCCGATGGCATGGAAGTCGCCGGTGAAATGCAGGTTGATGTCTTCCATCGGCACGACCTGGGCGTAGCCGCCGCCCGCTGCGCCGCCCTTCATGCCGAAGCTCGGTCCGAGCGACGGCTCGCGCAGGCAGAGCATCGCCTTCTTGCCGATGTGATTGAGCGCATCGGTCAGGCCGACCGTCGTCGTCGTCTTGCCCTCGCCGGCCGGCGTCGGCGAGATCGCCGACACCAGGATCAGCTTGCCGTTCGGCCGGCCCTGCAGCGACTTGACGTAGTCCATCGACACCTTGGCCTTGTAGTGGCCGTACGGCTCTAGGTTCTCGGGCGCGATGCCGAGCTTCTCGCGCGCCAGTTCCAGGATAGGCCGCTTGGTCGCCTCCTGGGCGATCTGGATGTCTGACTTCGGGTTTGCATGCTGTGACTCGGGCATCGACGTTTCCTTCCGAATTGCTTTCAGCTTGCACCCCCAGCTTCGCTGGGGTGGGGACGCGGTCAACCGGCGGCGGTGGGGTCATGGAACTTGCGGACCGCGGGCGTCTCGCCCGCACTTGATCAGTCGGGGGCGTGACGCCCGCGGTCGGATCATGACCTCTCCGTCGCCGTATGACGGCGACACTTCCCCTTCGCGGTTACGCGAAGGGGAGGAGAAGACTCACCCCAGCCGCGTTCCCACCGCGAGCTTGCTGGCCGTGGCGAACTCGCCGGCGGCGACCTTGGGGCCGTCGGCCGGCTTCACCCGCAGGACCTTGATGCGGCCGTCGGCGCAGACCACGGTGAAGCCGTCGGCCGAGACCTCGACGATCTCGCCGAGCTTGCCGCCGATGCCCTTGGGATCACGCGCCGGCAGGGGCTCGATGTCGAAGATCTGCAGGGTCTTGCCGTCGAGCGTCGTCCAGGCGCCCGGCGCGGGGTTGCAGCCGCGAATCAGCGGGTCGATCTGGCGCCACGACTTGCCCCAGTCGATGCGGGCGTTGTCAGCCGTGCAGCGACCCTCGTAGGTGGCGCGCGAATGGTCCTGCTTGATGCGCGGCGCGGTGCCCGCCTTCACCAGGTCGACCGATTCCAGCATGGCGTCGACACCCATCGGGAACAGGCGATCGAAATAGACCGTGCCCAGGGTATCCTTCGGCCCGATGGGCGTTTTCTTCTGCACGAGCACGTCGCCGGTATCGAGGCCATTGTCGGGCCAGAAGATCGACAGCCCGGTCTCCTTCTCGCCGAGGATGATGGGCCAGTTGATCGCGCTGGCGCCGCGATAGGCCGGCAGCAGCGAGGGATGGTACTGGATCGAGCCGTGCGTCGGGATGTTCAGGAACTCCTCGGGCACGAACAGGGTGACGAAGGCCATGACCTGCAGGTCGGGCTTCAGCGCCCTGAACTCCTCCCACACCTCGGGCTTGCGGTAGGAAGCCGGCTGGAATACCGGCAGCTTGGCCGCCAGCGCCGCCTCCTTCAAGGGATCAGGACGCTGACCGGGTTTCTCCGGCGCCACGTAGACGCCGACGATGTTCTCGCCGCGCTTCAGCAGCGCCTCCAGAACGGCCTTGCCGAAGGCCTGCTGGCCGTGGACCACGATACGCATGGTGCTACTCCGCTGCCATCTTGGCTTTCGGTGCCTCGCCGGTCGCGCCCGACGCCTTGATCTCGGCGATCTCGGCGGCGGTGAACTTCAGCACCTTGGACAGGATCTCGTCGGTATGCTCGCCAAGCAGCGGCGAGCGCTTTACTTCCGTGATGCTGTCGGAGAGCTTGATCGGGTTGCCGACCGACAGGTACTTGCCGCGCTTGGGATGGTCGACCTCGACGATTGTGCCCGATTCGCGCAGCGACTGCTCCTCGGCGATCTCCTTCATCGACAGGATCGGGCCCACGGGGATGTCGACCGCATTGCAGGCGTTCATCACCTCGAACTTGGTCATCGTCATGGTCCACTGCTCGATCGTGTCGAACACGTGCCTGAGGCGCGGCAGGCGGGCCGGCGGGGTGGCGTAGTCCGGATCGGTCTTCCATTCCGGCTTGCCGATCAGGTCGCAGATCTTGCCCCACACCGGCGCCTGGGTGATGAAGTAGATGTAAGCGTCGGGATCGGTCTCCCAGCCCTTGCATTTCAGGATCCAGCCGGGCTGGCCGCCGCCCGAATCGTTGCCGGCGCGCGGCACTGCCGCGCCGAACGGTACGTTCTCGCCGTACTGGCTATACTCGGTGAGCGGCCCATGGGCGAGGCGCTGCTGATCGCGCAGCTTGACGCGGCAGAGATTGAGCACGCCGTCCTGCATCGCCGTCAGCACGCGCTGGCCGCGGCCGGTGCGGTTGCGCTGGAACAGGGCGCAGACGATGCCGAGGGCCAGATGGAGGCCGGTGCCCGAATCGCCGATCTGCGCGCCGGTGACCAGTGGCGGGCCGTCGCGGAAGCCGGTGGTCGAGGCCGAACCGCCGGCGCACTGCGCCACGTTCTCGTAGACCTTGCAGTCCTCGTAGGGCCCGGGGCCGAAGCCCTTGACCGAGGCTACGACCATGCGCGGGTTCCAGGTGTGGATGCGTTCCCAGGTGAGGCCCATGCGGTCGAGCGCGCCGGGCGCGAAGTTCTCGACCAGCACGTCGCAGGTCTTCACCAGCCGCTCGAGCACCCGCATGCCTTCCTTGCTCTTGGAATCGAGCGTGATCGAGCGCTTGTTGTGGTTGAGCATGGTGAAGTAGAGGCTGTCGGCGTTGGGCACATCCATGAGCTGGCCGCGCGTGATGTCGCCGCTGCCGGGCCGCTCGACCTTGATCACGTCGGCGCCGAACCAGGCCAGCAGCTGGGTGCAGGTCGGGCCGGACTGAACGTGCGTGAAGTCGAGGATGCGCACGCCGTCCAGCGCCTTGCCATCCTGGCCCCACGGCTTCAGCGAGCGCTTCGGCATCTTGACGACGCTGGCGGCGGCCTTCGCCTTGGCCGGCGTCTTCGCCTTTGCGGTCGGATTGCGCGAGGCGAGCTTCACCACCTTGCGCGGCACCGCCTTGGCTTTCGCCCGAGATGCAGTCTTCTTCTTCGTGGCCATTGTCGGTCCTCCAGATCAGCGGATAGGGGTCTATTTCTTGCGCAGTGCGCTCTGCGGATTGAGATTGCCGATGCGGCCGCTCTCGCTGCCTGCCGCCGGATCGATCACCGCATTGACGAGCGTGGGCTTGCCTGAATCCATCGCGGCGTTGACCGCGCGCTTCAGCTCGTCGGGCGTCGTCGCGTTGACGCCGTGGCCGCCAAAGGCCTCCATCATCTTGTCGTAGCGCGATCCCTTGACGAACACGGTGGTCGCCGGGTCGGTGCCCAGCGGGTTGACGTCGGTGCCGCGATAGATGCCGTCGTTGTTGAAGATGACGACGCAGATCGGCAGGTTGTAGCGGCAGATCGTCTCGACCTCCATGCCGGAGAAGCCGAAGGCGCTGTCGCCTTCGATCGCCAGCACGGGCTTGCCGGTTTCGACCGCCGCGGCGATCGCCGAGCCCATGCCGATGCCCATGACGCCCCAGGTGCCGACGTCGAGCCGCTTGCGCGGTTGGTAGATGTCGATGACGCCGCGCGTGAGGTCGAGCGTGTTGGCGCCCTCGTTGACCAGGATGGCGTCCGGCCGCTCGGCGATGATGGCGCGCAGCGCGCCCAGCGCGCCATGATAGTCCATCGGCGACTTGTTGTTCATCAGGCGTGGCGCCATCTTGGCGACGTTCTCGTCGCGCTTGGCCTTGACAGCGCCGGTCCACTCGGCCGGCGGATGGGGCCAGTTGCCGCCCATGCCGTCGATCAGCGCCGCGACGCAGGATCCGATGTCGCCGACTACGGGGGCGGCGATCTCGACGTTGCTGTCCATCTCCCTGGGCTCGATGTCTATCTGAATGAACTTCTTCGGCGCATCGCCCCAAGTGCGGCCCTTGCCGTGCGACAAGAGCCAGTTGAGTCGGGCACCGATCATCATGACGACGTCGGAATCCTTCAGGACGGTCGAGCGCGCGGCGCCGGCGCATTGCGGATGCGTGTCGGGCAGCAGGCCCTTGGCCATGCTCATCGGCAGGAATGGAACGCCGCTCTTCTCGACGAAGCTGCGGATGGCGTCGTCCGCTTGCGCATAGGCCGCACCCTTGCCGAGGATGATCAGCGGCCGCGTGGCGGCCTTCAGCACGTCGAGCGCGCGCGTGACGGCGGCGGGAGCGGGGATCTGGGCGGGCGCCGGATCGATCACCTGGACCAGCGACTTCCTGCCGGCCTCCGCGCTCATCACCTGGCCGAACAGCTTGGCCGGCAGGTCGAGATAGACGCCGCCCGGGCGGCCCGACACGGCGGCGCGGATGGCGCGGGCGAAGCCGATGCCGATATCGGCGGCGTGCAGCACACGGTAGGCCGCCTTGCACAGCGGCTTGGCGATGGCGAGCTGGTCCATCTCCTCGTAGTCGCCCTGCTGCAGGTCGACGATCTCGCGTTCCGACGAGCCCGAGATCAGAATCATCGGGAAACAGTTGGTGGTGGCATGGGCGAGCGCCGTCAAGCCGTTCAGGAAGCCGGGCGCCGAAACGGTGAGGCAGACGCCGGGCTTCTTGGTGAGGAAACCTGCGATCGCCGCGGCGTAGCCGGCGTTCTGCTCGTGGCGGAACGACAGCACGCGGATGCCGGCAGCCTGCGCCATGCGGCCGAGATCGGTGATCGGGATTCCCGGCACGCCGTAGATCGTGTGGATGCCGTTCAGCTTCAGTGCGTCGATGACGAGATGAAAGCCGTCGGTCAGGTCCTGCACCTCTTCCGCCGCTGCGGGCGTTTTCACTGCTGCATCAGCCATGGCTTGCTCCCGGAATGGATCGATCTGCGTTCAGTCGAGATAGTCTGCATGCTTGTCGACGTGTTCGGCGAGGCCGAGCGCGTGCTGGCGCACCAGATCCTCGGCGCGCTCGGTATCGCGCGCCTCGAGCGCGCGGATGATGTTCATGTGATCGCGGATCGAGCGGTCGACGCGGTCGTCCTCGCCGATCGTGCGGCCGCGGATCATGCGCATGTGCGTGAACAGGTTCTCGGCCAGCCGGATCAGAACCTGGTTGCCGCTGAGCTCGATGATGGTCTGGTGGAACGTGATGTTGACCTCGGAATACTCGTCGAGCTTGGCGTGCAGCTTGTTGCCCTCGAAGGTCGCGAACAGACGACGCAGGCCGGCAATATCGGCATCGCTCGCGTGCTCGGTGATCAGCCGCGCCGCCATGCTCTCCAGCGCCGCCCAGGCCTGGATCAGCTCGATCACCTCGCGCTTGGTCTTGCGCACGACATAGACGCCGCGCCGCGGCACCGAGCGCACGAAGCCCTCGCGCTCGAGCTGCGCCATCGCCTCCCGCACCGGCGTGCGCGAGATGCCGAAATCCTGCGCCAGCTGGCGCTCGTCGAGCCTGATCTCGGTGCGGGTGCGGTAGATGTCCGACGATTCGATGA
>NZ_JBFWZI010000141.1:0-19853 GCF_050185545.1 Reyranella sp.
CGAAAGGCAGGCTTGTCTCGAAGGATAGCAGCACGCTGATGGCGCGGCTGTGCACCTGCGCGAACATCCGCCCGCCCGCTCGCGCGGTTTCGTCCAGCAACGCGAAGAACTGCCGCCAGTGGTCTGGCACCGCCCGCGAGCTGAACATCCCCCAGGTCACGGGCACCCCGGTCTCCACAGCGAGATCGCGGAGACGGTTGAGGTAGTCGCGGATCCGCTCAGGATCGCGGCCTGTATCCTCACTCGCTATTTCGAAGACGCCTGCTCCAAGCTCGCTCATCACGCCTACCAGCTCGCGAACCTCGCTCCACGCCGCGACCCGGCTCGCCACGGGACTGCCATCGGGCGTCGCGTGGTTTCGCGTACGCGACGTAGTGAAGCCGATCGCCCCCGCGTGTAACGCGTTCGACAGCTCACGCTTCATGGTCATGAGATCGTCGGCGGTCGCTGGTTCTGAGAACGCGCGCTCGCCCATGGCATAGGTGCGCAGTGCCGAATGTCCGACGTACCCCGCGTAGTTGATACCCTTGCGCCAGCCCTCCAGCGCATCGAGATACTGAGCGTACGTCTCCCATGTCCAATCGATCCCGGCTTCCATGGCCTCAGCGGGGATGTCTTCAGCGCGCTCGAGATTGCGCAGCACGAGATGCTTCTCGTCCGGGCGGCACGGCGCGAGCGTGAAGCCGCAATTGCCCATGATGGCCGTGGTCACACCATGCCAGCATGAGCAGGTGCCGAGCGGATCCCACGCGACTTGCGCATCCATATGGGTGTGTCCGTCAATGAAGCCCGGCGCCACCACGAGCCCGCGTGCATCTAGCTCCTGTCGCCCTCGCTCCTTGATACGCCCGATACGCGAGATCCGGCCGCTACGAATGCCGATGTCGGCGCGATAGGAAGGCAGTCCCGAGCCGTCCACGACCTCGCCTCCACGAATCACCAGCTCATACATGGCGAGTCCTCCTCGAAGCTTGCTGAATGCAGGTACCGGTCCCTATGGTCGCTCAAGGCCATAGAGCTCTGGCACGTTGTAGCGGCGTGCGAGGTCGCGCTCCGCCTTGGTCATGTACGCGGTTTGCCCTGCCAACAAACGACCTGTTCTCTCGGCCAGAAGGAGTGCGAGGAAGTTGTTCGCCCACATCAGTCGACAGACGTTGCAGAGGTCGTTCTTCTTGAACGCCAGCCAGCCATCCTGAAATGCGGCGTAGCAACGGTGGCGCTCCCAAGCGTGGCCCATACGGTACATGAAATGTGGCACCGTGCCCACATCGGCCTCGACACAAGCCAGCTTGAGTTTCGGATGACACTCGAACATGCTGCCGAAAACAAAGGTAACGATAATGTCCAGACAGTCCGGACGGGACACTCACTGCTAAGAAGAACTATCTTTGACCAATCGTTTGGTTGATCTCAATAAAGGCTAGAATTCGGTCCCCTTATTGGGATCACATGCCGCGTTCGTCCGCACATAGTCTCCTGAGTTCCTGAAACGTCGCGGTCGCGTCGCGCAGCACCGCAACGATACCCGCCACTACGCCGTACGGACCGGGCAGCGGGGCAACCGTGAAGTGAATGGAGATCGTCTGCCCAGATTTGGTCTGGGCCGGCACCGAGAGGGGTTCGTTTGACGGATGCCGGGATCGCCCGGTCTCCATCATGCGGCGGTAGGCGTCCCAGTGGCGCTGCCGGAGGCGTTCGGGAATGATGATCTCGAGAGACTGACCAACCGCCTCATCGCGCGAGAAGCCGAAGATGCGCTCCGCGCCGGCATTCCAGAACCGAATAAGCCCCTCACAGTCAGCACAAATCACAGCATCTGGGAGATCGTGAAACACAGCGTCGGTGAGACCTGTGAGATCGTCCTCAGCGAAGCCAGCGACCTTATTGGCATCCCTAAGTGTCATGACACGGCTCCCTCTGGCGTTTCCAGCAGGCAGGAGCAGTTCGCGACGGTGCGGGTGTCGAGTCATCGGCGGGCCAGGCCGCGCCAGGACCGGGCGACCTGCGAGAACTCGGCCAGCTCGGCAGGTCATCCGACGCGGTCGGCGACACGCCGATATCGCGATAGGTGGCGTAAGGCTGCATGGCAGCTCCGTTGGCTCAGGCGAGGACGTTGGCGGCGCGCAGGCGGCCGATCATGTCGGCATCGACGCCCCAGCGCGGCAGCACGTCGTCGGTGTCGGTGCCGGAACGGCGCGGCGGCCGCGGCACGGGCGAGGGCGTGCCCTGGAAGCGCGGCGCCGGGGCCGGCTGGGCGATGCCATCGATCACCTGCAGCGCGCCGCGCCCCACATTGTGCGGATGCGCCGCCGTCTCGGCGATCGACAGCACCGGGGCGAAACAGGCGTCGCTACCCTCGAAGACCTTGCACCATTCGGCGCGCGTGTGTTGCTTGAAGATCGCGGCGAGCTTCGGCTTTAGCGCGTGCCGCTGCGCCGCACCGTCCTGACCGATCAGGCTGTCGGGATCGAGGCCGAGCCGCTTGTAGAGCTCGCGGCGGAAGCGCGTCTCGATCGCGGCCACCGAGACGTACTCGCCGTCGGCGCACTGGTAGACGTCGTAGTAGGGCGCGCCGCCGTCGACGACGTTGGTGCCGCGCTCGAGCGACATCCGGCCGGAGGCATAGTTGCCGTAGAAGGCCGTCATCAGCGATAGGGCGCCATCGACCATGGCGACGTCGATGACCTGACCCTTGCCGGTCGTGTGGCGCGACTGCAGGGCGGCAAGCACGCCGACCACGAGATAGAGGGCGCCGCCGCCGAAGTCGCCCACTAGGTTGAGCGGCGGCGTCGGCGGCCCGCCGTCGCGGCCGATGGCGTGCAGCGCGCCCGAAAGCGCGATGTAGTTGAGGTCGTGCCCCGCTCGATCGGCGAGCGGGCCATTCTGACCCCAGCCCGTCATGCGCGCATAGACCAACCGCGGATTGCGCGCGTGGCAGAGTTCGGGCCCGAGGCCGAGGCGCTCCATGACGCCCGGCCTGAAGCCCTCGATCAGCACGTCGGCGCGCGCCGCGAGGTCGAGCGCGCAGGCCTGGGTATCCTTGCTCTTGAGGTCGAGCTTGGTGACCAGCCGGTTGCGGCGCAGCAGGTCGAAGCCCGGTGTCCGCGGGCTGCCGAGCTCGACCGCCTCGACGCGATCGATCGTCAGCACCTCGGCGCCCATGTCGGCCAGCATCATGGCGCCCATCGGCGCCGGCCCGATGCCGGCAAACTCCAGGACTTTCATGCCGGCGAGGGGACCGCCGCGGCCGGGTTGCTCTGCTGACGTCATGTGATCTCCTTCGCTCTTGCGGTCAGCGCAGGCCGAGCTCGCGGGCGACGATCAGCGGCACATCGGTCCGGAATGGTGCGGAGCGGCAAGAGCGCCGCGCAGCCATGCGCAGGTCTCCTTCATTGCAACGCCGGCTTTGTCGACGACGCCGACCCAGAACATGAATCCGTGGTTGACACCGTCGTACCGGCTCAGCGCCGTCCGGACGCCGCCCGCACGCAGCTTCTGCGCGTATAATTCGCCCTCGTCGCGTAGCGGGTCGTATTCGGCGGTGATGACGAGCGCCGGCGGCAAGCCGGCCAGATCACGGGCGCGGAGCGGCGAGGCATGCGGGTGCGCCCCCTGGGCAGGATCGCTCAGGTAGTGCTCCCAGAACCACTTCATCGTGTCGCGGCTGAGCCCATAGCCCTCGGCGTTCTCTTCGTATGAAGGCGTGCCGGGCGTGTGGTAGTCCGTCACCGGGTAGAGCAGCAGCTGGGCGCACAAGACCGGGCCGCCTTCGTCGCGCAGCCTGAGCGCGGCAACCGCGGCCATGTTGCCGCCGGCGCTGTCGCCCGCGACGGCGACGCGCGTTGGGTCGGCGCCGAGTTCGGAGGCGTGGGCGGCCGCCCAGCGGACAGCGTGCAGGCAATCCTCGATTCCGGCGGGAAACTTGTGCTCGGGCGCCAGTCGGTAATCGACCGACACGACGACACACGCCGCCCCGGCGCACAGATTGCGGCACATGCCGTCATGCGTGTCGAGGCTGCACAGCACGAAGCCGCTGCCGTGAAAGAACACGAGCAGCGGAAAGGGGCCGGTCCCGAGTGGCTTATAGATGCGCAGTCGCAACGGCGCGCCCGGTCCGTCGATCATCCGCTCGCACACGTCGGCGACCGCAGCCGGCGGCGCCATCAAAGCAATCCGGGCCTCGTACTGCGCGCGCGCCACGTCGACCGGCAGGGTGTGCGTAGCAGGCACACCGGTGCCTTTGTCGAGCAATGCCTGGATCTGCGGATCTAAGGGCATATCGTTCCTCGGTGTCTTCAATAGAAGACACACGATTTCTATTGCGCCGACAGAGCGCGTGCCTATCATGCCCGTCGGCATGCGTCAACGCGCTTGGTAGGTCAGAAGAATGGATCGGGAGCCGGCGAGCTCAACCAGAACGCTTCAAGCGAAAGACCTCGAAGGCGAGCCGACCGGTGCGAGGCGCCGGGGACCGGCGGCGGCCGGTAGGACCACGGGAACGCCCGGGAAGCCTGTCGGCGCGATCGTCGCGGCGGCGAGTGTCCTCCGGGCGCTACATGCTTCCGAGCGGCCCTTGAACGCCAGCGAGGTCGCCCGCGCCGCGGGCCTGCATCGCGGCACCGCCTACAACATCCTGCGCACGCTGCAAGCTGAGGGCTTTGTCGGCTATGACGAAGCGACGCGCAGCTACTCGATGAGCCTGCGCATTCTCGAATTCGCGTACGGGGTGTTGCAGAGCAGCGGGCTGATGGACTTGGCGCGCCCGCCGATGCACGCGCTTTCCGACGCACACGGCGTGTCGGTGTACCTGTCCAAGGTCCTGGGCCGCTCCTCGCTGCTTCTGTTGGACTGGGTCGGCACCGCGTTTCGCAACGATTTATACGTGATGGTCGGGCGCCAATATCCCGGCCCGGCTGGCGCATCGGGCGTGATCATGGCTGCATTCGGAAACAGCACCGAACCCGAGCTCGAGGCGCTCCTGGCGCAGGTCAGGTGGTACCGAAAGCCTTCCTTTCCCGAGTTCGTAGCGCGGGTGAAGGACGCGAAGCAATCTGGTTTCGCGGTGGATCGCGGAACCATGTTCCAAGGCATCACGCAGGTCTCGGTGCCTGTTCTGTCCCCCTCCTGGGAGCTGCTGCTGATCCTGACGGCCGCGGGGCATTCGTACGACCTCGGCGACGATGCTCTCGGGCCGCTCAGCCGCGCGATGCAATCTGCGGCGGGACGGCTTTCCGAAAGCGTCAGATTGTTGCGGCTTGGATAGAGAACGGTGCCATGGATGAACCAGAAATCTGTCGTACCAGAATTTCGGCGAGAGACGGATGGTAGGCGAGATCGGGATATGGGTCTGATACCGGACGACGCACGGGGTATGATCGGCGCGTCCGATCCGCCGATGCGGGTCGAGGTAAGCCGCCGCGAGATCATCAAGTATTCGATCGCCACGGAGCAGCGATTGAAGAAATTCCTCGACGGGGATGAGGCTCCGCCGATGTTTCTGTTCGGCGCGCTTCGTCCGCTCGTGCCCGTGAACGAACTGGGGCCGGACGGCATCGCCACGACCTCGCTCTTGCCTGACCTGCCGCTGAAGCGTGTCATGGCCGGTGGCACGAAGACTCGCTATTTCCGCCGGATAAAGCCCGGCGACGTCCTCGTGGCCGTTCGCACCCTCTCGGATATCTATGAAAAGCGGGGCTCGAAGGGCGACCTGATTTTCCTCGTCTATACAATTGACGTGCGAACCGAATCTGGAGAACGGGTGGCCGAAGAAGTGCAAACGCGCATTGTTCGCTGAGGAACCTTACCATGCGAAGTATCGAAGACATCCAAGTCGGCGATTGCCTGCCCGAGCGTCGTCATGCACCGACCAACGTATCCCTGTTTCTCTATAATGCCGCGATCTGGAACGCGCATCGCATCCACTATGATGCCGGCTATACCACCGAGGTGGAGAAGCATCCCGCGATCGTGGTGGACGGTCCGCTGCAAGGCGACTGGCTCACGCAAGCCGTTATCAACTGGCTGGGTGATGACGGCGACCTCATCGAGTTCGAGTATTCGAACCGGCGGGCAAGCTACCTCGGCGAAACGCTGATCTCCGGAGGAAGGATAGAGGCGGTCAGGCCTGCCGACCTCCAGGCGGAGATCTCGGTGTTCGTCAAGTCGGAGGCCGGCGAGATCATGACGCCCGGACGGGCCACGGTCATGTTCCGCCGCTAGGCCATTCGCACGTCAAACGCAACCTCGCGGACCCCGGAGCGCCATCAATGCAAACCCAGACATCTGAAACGTTGCGTCGCGCAGATCCGGCGCCCATACCGGAATGGGACGCAATCATTATCGGCGCCGGCATATCCGGCCTTTTTCAGCTGCATTGCCTGCGCGACCGCCTCGGCATGAATGTGCGGCTGTTTGAGATGGGCACCGGCGTCGGCGGGACATGGTACTGGAACCGCTATCCAGGGGCGCGTTTCGACAGCGAAAGCTACTCGTACGCATATTCCTTCAGCCAGGAACTGCTGGACGAATGGGATTGGAGCGAACACTTCGCGGGACAGCCGGAAACCGAGCGATATCTGAACCACGTCGCCGACAAGTTCGATCTCCGCCGCAGCATCAGCTTCGCGAGCAAAGTGACCGCGTGCCATTACCACGATGACTCCCGCTCCTGGGTTGTCCGGTTGGAGGGCGGTTCGTGGCACACATGCCGCTTCCTCGTAACGGCGGTCGGCCCGCTTTCCGCGCCGACCCTTCCGAAAGTCCCTGGACGGGAAAGCTTCGCCGGCGAGGCTTATCATACCGGTTTGTGGCCCAAACATCCGGTGACTTTCGAGGACAAGCGGGTCGCCGTGATCGGCACCGGAGCGAGTGGCGTTCAGGTCATAACGGAGATCGCCAAGACGGCGAAATCCCTCACGGTGTTTCAGCGCCGCCCGAACTGGTGCAAGCCGTTGCACAACCGGCCAATTTCCAAGAACGAAATGAAGCGGCTGCGCGCGTGGTATCCTGAGATGTTCCAGCTCTGCGAACAGACCTCGGCTGGATTCCTGCACACCCCGGATGGTCGCCGGACCTTCGATCTACCGCCCGATGAACGAGAGGCGTTCTGGGAAAAACAATACCGGACTCCCGGCTTCTCCATGTGGGTCGGTGGCTTCAAGGACATGATGACGGATCGTGCCGCCAACGACGAGGTATCGAAATTCGTCGCTCGCAAGATTCGCGAACGGGTGCATGATCCGAAGGTCGCCGATCTGCTGATCCCGAAGGATCACGGGTTCGGCACACGGCGGGTTCCCCAGGAATCCGGCTACTACGAGGTGTTCAACCAGCCGAATGTCGAACTCGTCAGCATTCTCGAGAATCCGATCCGGCGTATCACGCCGACTGGCCTGGAGCTCGCAGACCGCGACTTCGCCTTCGACCTGATCGTCTACGCCACCGGCTTCGACGCCATTACCGGAAGCTTCGAGCGCATCGACATCCGCGGCGCGAGCAAAGCAAAGCTCAAGGAGAAATGGCGGGCCGCGCTCGAAACATTCCTGGGAGTCCAGATCGCGGACTTCCCGAACATGTTCATGTGCATCGGTCCGCACACGGCTCTCGGCAATATACCGCGATCGGCCGAGTACAACGTCCTCTGGATCACTAACCTGATCCAGTACATGCGCCAACATGGCTACACGTATGTCGTACCGCGGCCCGAGGCGGTCGAGGACTGGACCAGCTTCGTGCTCAAGGCGGGGGAAGGCCTGCTTTCGAACGACGTCGATAGTTGGATGACCGGGATCAACCAGAACGTCGAAGGCAAGCAGACGCGGATCATTGCACGCTACAGCGGAAGCGCGCCCGCGTTTCGCGCGAGGGCCAACGCCGTGGCAACGGAAGGATACCGGCAACTGGAGATGTGCTGAGACGGACGGCGGCCAACTACACGAAATAGACGGGGGTGAGGACATGATGAACTCGAGACTCTGCAGGAAACTTGGGATCGAGTTCCCACTTTTTGCCTTCTCGCATTGTCGGGATGTCGTCGCCGAGGTGACGAATGCTGGGGGGTTCGGCGTCCTCGGAGCGGTCGGCCTGAATCCGGAGAAGCTGGCTGTCGAGCTGAACTGGATCAACGAGCGTGTCAACGGAAAGCCGTTCGGCATCGACCTGCTGATTCCCCAGAACATGGTAGGCAAGGACTCGGACTCGGACGACGCGGAGCTTCAGGGGAGTGTCCCGGAGGAGCATCGCAAATTCGTTGCGAACCTGCTTGAACGGCACGGCATCGATAGTTCCGACGTCTGGACAGGCAAGTACGACGATCGTGACTCGTCCTTCATGCGCGAGAGCGGCGCCGCCAAGATGCTGGAAATCGCGTTCCAGTATCCGATCAAGATGTTCGTCAATGCGCTCGGCGTGCCCCCCGCGTCCATCATTTCGGAGGCGCATTCGCGGGGTATCGTCGTCGGCGCCTTGACCGGATCCAGGCGCCACGCCGTCAAGCATGCGCAGGCGGGCGTCGATGTCCTGGTCGCCGCGGGCGGGGAAGCGGGCGGCCATTGCGGCGAGATCTCGACGATGGTGCTGGTCCCCGAAGTGATCGAGGCGGTGCAGGACTACGACAACATCGACGTGCTGGCGGCGGGCGGGATCGCCACCGGCCGCCAAATGGCCGCATGCATGGCGATGGGTGCAGCCGGCGTTTGGTGCGGGTCGGTGTGGCTCACGACGACGGAGGCAGAAACGACGCCCGCCGTCAAAGAGAAGATGCTGAAAGCGTTCTCCGCCAACACGGTGCGTTCCCGCAGCAGGACCGGCAAGCCGACCCGGCAGTTGCAGTCCGCCTGGTCGGACGCATGGGGCGCCAAGGGGGCGCCCGATCCCCTGCCGATGCCTTTGCAAGGCATTCTTACGCGCCCGGCGATGGCCAAGGTGGACAAGCTCGCAGAGGCGGGTCACGAAGGCGCCAAGCAGATCGCTGCCTACTTTGTCGGGCAGTGCGTCGGCCTGATGAACACGGAACAATCCGTCAGGTCGGTCGTGTATGACTTCATGAAGGACTACGCCGAGGCGGTTGAAAGACTATCCGCCACCCTCGCCGATCAGGTCCCGGCCGTGGCTCACCATGGCTGACCTGTTCAGACCCAATCCTTCTGACGCCGAGGTGTGCTCGTGACCGAACCTGTGACGCCGCGCACCGCCGCGACGCTGATGCTTGCGCGTGACGGCGCAGATGGACTGGAAGTTTTCATGGTGGTTCGCCATCACGAGATTGAGTTCGCGTCAGGAGCCCTGGTGTTCCCCGGCGGCTCCGCGAGCGCTGGCGACGCCGATCCCCGATGGCGCCGCTTGGCGGACGGTGCTGACCAAATCAGCGACGAGATGCTGAACGTGATGGCGGCCGCGGCGCGGGAAGCCTTTGAGGAATGCGGCGTGCTGTTCGCCCGAACGGCCACTCGTGGGCCGCTGCTGGACGGCGCCCGGGCGGAGGCGTTGGGAGCGACCTACCGGCAGGCAATCGAGGCGGGCAGTCTAAGCTTCGCCGATATGATCGAGCGGGAAGGTCTGGTTGCGGCCTTCGACCGGCTCGTGCATTTCGCCCATTGGATAACGCCGCTGCACATGCCCAAGCGGTTCGATACCCACTTCTTCCTCGCCGAGGCACCGCTCGATCACCTACTGCGGCACGACGGTAGAGAATCGGTCGACTCCGTCTGGGTGACACCACGTCAAGCGTGCGAGGACGCCGATGCCGGCCGCCACACGGTTCTGTTTCCAACGCGGTTGAACCTGGAAAAGGTCGGACAACACCGAACCGTGGCTGAAGCACTCGGCGCCGCTCGGGCATCCCGGATCGTCACCGTCCGGCCGGAAGCCAGTACGGCGGAGGGTGGGCGGCTCCTCCGTATTCCCATCGAAGCGGGGTATGGCGCCGGAGAGTTTCTCGTGTCGAGCGGCTCCGGCAAGAATGCGCGGATACACAAGCTCGATGCTGGCACGCGAAGCTCGTAGCGCCCGAAAACGCCCTGGCGGGCCTGCGCGTGCTCGGGGCTCAGGTCCGGGCAGGGTGGGGTTCCGGAACCAGATTCCTCGCGACAGAGCGCGGAAGAGTATTCGTTCAAGGCGGGCCACCCAGAGGATCGCACAGCGAGGACGTCCATGGATCTGACACTGACCGAAAAGCATCGGGCACTACGCGATGAAGTGAATGCCTTCATCGCCCGGCACCGCGACCGCACGCCCCGGCCTGGCGGCGGGCGCAAGCGGCCCGACAGGAAGGTTCTGGAGTGGCAGGCGCTGCTGCTCGAGTGCGGTTACTTTGCTCGAAACATACCACGTGAGTATGGCGGCTTCGGCGCCCCTCATGATGTCATCGAGATGGCGATCATCGCCGACGCGTTCAGCCGGAGCGGCGTTTCGCCGGGCATCCACAACCAGGGCATCAGCATGCTGGTGCCGACACTGCTGGAGGTCGGCACGGAAGAGCAAAAGCGGTGTTGGATCGGCCCTACCATTCGGGGCGAGGTGATCTGGTGCCAGGGCTACTCGGAGCCCGGGTCCGGTTCGGATCTCGCCGCCGCGCACACGCGCGCGGCGGTGGACGACGGATTCTTCGTCATCAACGGCCAGAAAATCTGGACAAGCTCGGCCCACTATGCCGACATGATGTTCCTGCTCTGTCGGACAGAGCCTGACAAGCCGAAGCACGCCGGTCTGTCCTACCTTCTGGTTCCGATGAACACGCCGGGGATCGAGGTTCGTCCGCTGCGCACCATGACAGGACGGGCGGAGTTCAACGAGACCTTCTTCACCGACGTTCGCGTGCCCGTGGACCAGATCGTGATGGGGCGCGGCGATGGTTGGCAGGTTGCCAACATCACCTTGAAATACGAACGGCTGCTTCTCGGTGATGCCAACAAGCTGCAGCACCGTCTCGAAGCCATTCGCCGGATGATGCAGGAGCCGCGGCCGGACGGCTCCCGCCTTCTGGATTGCGCGGAATGGCGCGACAGGTTGCTGCGGCTGCAAGGCGAGGTGATGGCGGCCCGCTACCACAATCTGCGTCTGTTGACCGATCAGGCGGAGGGAGTCGATTCAGGCCTTGGACGCCTGATCGTGAAGTACTACGGCACGATGCTCGCGCACCGCCTGGCCTCCCTGGCGGTCGACGTGCTGGGTTCCGCCGGGCTCGCCTACGAGCCTCAGGGCGAGGCGGCGGAGGACGATCCGGCCACCACTTGGCACATCGACTACATGTACGACATCGGATTGATCATCGGTGGCGGCTCCTCGAACATCCAGAAGAACATCATCGGAGAGCGTGGGCTTGGCTTGCCGCGCGAACCGAAAGCGGGGGGAGCCTGAGCATGCGTTTCGGACTGACCGAAGATCAGAAGCTCTTCGACCATTCTCTCAGGGGCTTCCTGTCAGCGCGGCTGCCCCTCGACGTCCTGCGCCGGCTGGCCGAACCTGGCAACGGATTCGATGCGGATCTGTGGAAAGGGCTCGGCGAGCTTGGCCTGCAGGCGATGCTGGTGCCAGAGGAATATGGCGGTGCCGGGCTCGGCCTTCTCGACGCGGCGCTGGTTGGCGAGGCGTTGGGTTTCCACGCCGCTCCGACGCCCTTCGCGGCCTCCCAGGTGATGGCAGTCCGGGCGTTCCAGGCCGCCGCTGATGATATGCAGCGACGGACCTGGACTCCCCGGATCGCCGCTGGCGAGATGCGGATTGGCGTTGGCCTCGGCGGAATGTCGGGGCAAACCGGTCGAGCTGCGCTCAGGCTTCAGGGCAGACGGCTTTCCGGCGCGGTGGATGGGCTGTTGGATGGCGGCGGCGCCACACACTTCCTCGTCTACCTGGCGGATGGCCGCGCCGCGCTGCTCGACGCTGACGCAACGGGCATCACGGCCACCGTGCGTCGCAGCGTCGATCGCACACGGCCGCTTGTGGACCTCGACCTTGCGGAGACGCCGGCCGTCGAGGTGCTGGAGGCGTCCAATGCTCCGCTCCAGGTGGCGGCGCGCGTCCGCGACGCGGGCCGGGTGATGCTGGCGGCCGACATGCTGGGGGCGGCGCAGGCCATGCTCGACCGCGCCGTCGCCTATGCCAAGGAGCGCGTACAGTTCGGCCGGGTCATCGGCAGCTTTCAGGGAGTGAAATACATGTGCGCGGACATGGCGACCATGCTCGAACCGTGCCGCGCCATGGTCTGGTACGCGGCCTATGCGCAGGATGCGATCCCGGAGGAGGCCGCGATTGCGGCCAACCATGCCAAGGCGCATCTGGCCGAGGTCACGCGCGAGGTCGCCCGGCTGGCCACCGAGGTTCACGGCGGCATGGGCTTCACCGACCTGCTCGGCCTGCATTTCCAGTTCAAGCGCATCACCTTCGACCGGCAGGTGCTGGGCACTCCCGAGCGGTGCCGGCACGACGCGGCCGTGGCGCAGGGCTGGATCGGAGCCTGAGCGCGACAGAGGAACAGGAGGGGAAGATCTCATGTCAATGCGGGAGAAAGCAGCGATCACCGGGATAGGCGAGACCGTCTATTCCCGCGAGTCGGGTCGCAGCGTCGTATCGTTGCAGCTCGAAGCGTCGCTCCGGGCGATCGAGGACGCGGGGCTCCGTCCCTCCGACATTGACGGAGTGATCCCTTACGGGAGTGCTGTCGTTGCCGAGGAGTTCGTCACCAATTTCGGCATCGGCGATCTCCGCTTCTCCGCCACCACGCCGCTTGGCGGCGCAAGCTGTGTCGCCGCGGTCCAGTGTGCCACGGCCGCCATTGCAGCCGGGATCTGCAATCATGTGCTGATCCCGGTGGGTCGGAATG
Organism: Reyranella sp.; assembly: GCF_050185545.1. Taxonomy (GTDB): domain Bacteria; phylum Pseudomonadota; class Alphaproteobacteria; order Reyranellales; family Reyranellaceae; genus Reyranella. Next base: position 12,818 of record NZ_JBFWZI010000141.1, read on the forward strand.
GCGCCTCCCAGGGTCGCATCGGTGCCCGGGTGCAGCAGATGCCGCAGTTCCGGCTGGTCGGGGAGTTCGAGATGCCGCTCGGCGCTATCGCGCCGGCGCAGCTCTATGCGCCGATGGCGCGGCGGCACATGGAGCTCTACGGCACGACCAGCCGCCAGCTCGGCGAGATCGCCGTGTCGACGCGCGCCAACGCCATCCTCAATGGCAACGCGATCATGACGAAACCAATTTCCATCGAAGATCACCAAGCCTCGCGCATGATCTCCGATCCGCTCCGGCTGCTGGATTGCAGCTTGGAGAGCGACGGTGCCTGCGCCATTGTCGTCAGCGGCATCGAGCGCGCCCGCGGTCTGCGCAGGACACCGGTCGTGGTGATGGGCATCGCCGAAGGGCATCCCGACTCGCCGAGCGTGATCACTCAGCGTCCGGATATGACGCGCCTCGGCCTCGCCAAGGCGGCGCCGCGTGCTTTCGACATGGCTGGAGTGACCCACGACGACATCGACGTCGCTGAGATCTACGATTGCTTCACCTACATCGTGCTCTGCCAATTGGAGGATCTCGGATTCTGCAAGAAGGGGGAAGGCGGTCCCTTCGTCGAAAGCGGCGCCATACGCCTCGGCGGAAAGCTCCCGGTGAACACGCATGGTGGTCTGCTCTCACAGGCGCATATGATCGGGATGAACCACATCACGGAGCTGGTGCGCCAGCTTCGCGGCGAGGCCGGGAAGGCACAAGTGGCCGGAGCCGAGGTCGGTCTCGTCACCGGCTATGGCGACATGGGCGACGGTTCCGTCGCCATCATGCGGAGGGGATGATGCGCGCGACCGAGACATACAACAAGCTTGTACCCGAGCCCACGCCGCACAGCGCCCCGTACTGGGAAGGGCTGAACGCGCGCAAGCTGCTGCTGCAGAAGTGCCGCAGCTGCGGCAGGATCCGGCACTACCCGCAGCCGATGTGTCCTGGCTGCCATTCCATGGAGGTGGAGTGGATCGAAGCGTCCGGTCGCGGCGCAGTGCATAGCTGGACGATCACACACCACCCTTTCCATGCCGGCTTTCGCGATGATTTGCCCTACACCCTCGCCACCGTGGACCTGGCGGAAGGCATGCGCATGAACGCGCAGCTGCGTCTGGCTCGGCCCGAGGATCTGCGCATCGGCCTGCCTGTACGCGTGGCGTTCGAGACGGTGAAGGAAGGCTTGACGCTGCCCTACCTGGTCCCCGATAAGGCCGGCTGACGCCCGCCGACCGAGCTGCTCGCGTCGGTGCGGTTTTCCACCACCGCCGCCGGCTGGCCGAACTGGGCCCCAAGCTTCTCGGCGAAGCGGCGCCCGACATGTCGGTCGAGCCATGGCTCCCGTCGGCGAGAGTCCCATGCCCATCGGGCCGCTTCGATACATGTGACTTCCGTCTCTGTCCGGCCTGCCGGGGGCGGCCGCGTGTCATTGGCTGCCGGTGGTTTCCCGTCCGATGAGATCGCAGATCTCTGCCTCCGACAGCCCCGCCTCACGCAGCACCTTCTCCGTGTGCTCGCCGAGGCGCGGCGGCAGCAGGCGCACCGCGCCGGGCGATTCGGAGAAATCCACGGGCACTGCCGTCACCAGCATCCGGCCTTCTGAAGGGTGCTCGACCCGCCGGAAAAAGCCGGTCTCGGCGAGGTAGTCGTCCTCCAGCAGGTCGGCGAGGCTATGAACCGGCCCGTTTGGCACGTCGGCGGCATCGAGACGCGCCTGCCACTCGGCGGTACTGCGGGTGCGCATCACCTCCTCGACGATAGCATAGAGGGCGCCGATGTTGACCGCGCGCTGCGCGAGGCGGGCGAAACGCGGATCCTCCGCGAGGTCCGGCCGCCCGAGCGCGGCCAGCAGCCGTTGCCACTGGTCGTCGGAATTGGCCATCAGGCACAAATGCCCGTCGCTGGTCGGGAAGGGCCGCCGATAGGGTGTGAACATGCGCCCGTAGCCGAGGCCGAGGGAGGGGTCGTCCAGCACCCCGCCCCAGAGATGCTCGGCGAGGTTGAAGGAGATCATGGTCTCGAGCATCGGCACATGCACCTCCTGCCCGCGGCCGGTGCGCTCGCGCCGGTAGAGTGCCATGGCGACGGCGGAGGCGAGGACATGGCCGCAGAACTTGTCAGCAATGGCGCTCGGCACGTAGCGAGGCTCGCCACCGTCGCGCATGGCGTTCAGCGCGGCGAGGCCGCTCATACCCTGGATCACGTCGTCGAAGGCCGGGCGGTCTCGATGCCGCCCATCCTTACGGAAGCCGGTGGCGCTGGCGTGGATGAGCCGCGGGTTGCGCGGCGCCAGCGCGGCATAGGAGAGGCCGAGCCGCTCGGCGGCGCCGACCCGCATGTTGTGCACGAGCACGTCGGCGCCGTCTATAAGCCGCAGCAGCGCGCGACGCGCCTGTTCCCGCTTCAGGTCGAGCACGACGCTGCGCTTGTTGCGGTTGATGTTGAGGAACATCACCGCCATGTCGCTCCCGCGCGTCGGGCCGACCTGGCGCATGGTGTCGCCCTGCGGCGGCTCTACCTTCACCACCTCAGCGCCCATGTCGCCGAGGATCTGCGTCGCCACCGGGCCGAGCACGGCGCTCGTCAGGTCGATCACCCTGACGCCGGCCAGCGGCCCGCCGCCCGCCTCGCTCACGCCTCAGGCCCCGCCGGCGCCACGACACTTGACCGTGCGCAACGGCGTGTAGGTGAAAACCACGGTGCCGTACTGCCTGACGACGCGGTTGCGCGTGCGCACGAGGCCGCGCCGGGGTGACTCTGCGACAGCCGCGCCTCGATCACCTCGAGCTTGACATGGATGGTGTCGCTGGCGAAGAGCGGGTGCTCGATCTTCAGGTCCAAGCCGAGGAAGGCGAAGCCAGTGTGCGGCAGGGTGGCCTGCATCGGCAATCCCTCGGCGAAGGTGTAACCGAGCGCGCCGGGGGCGACCCGCTGGCCCGCGTCCTTCGCCATGCCCGTCACTCCGCCTTGCCGATGAGATTGCGCGCCACGATATTGCGCTGAATCTGGTTGGTTCCTTCGATGATCTGCACCACCTTCGCATCTCGAAAATAGCGGTTGATCGGGAACTCGTTCGAGATGCCGGAAGCACCGAATATCTGCACCGCGTCGGTCGCTACCTTCATCGCCACGTCACTGGCGAAGCACTTAGCCGAGGCGGCGAGGCTCGCCATCTCGGGACCCGTCTTGCCGGCATCCACCGCTGCCGCCGCCGCGTAGGTGAGCTGCCGCGCCGCCTCGATCTGGATCGCCATGTCGGCGATCATCCAGCGGATGCCCTGGTAGTTGGATACAGTCTCGCCGAAGGCGCGGCGGCCGCGGGCGAACTCGATCGCGTGGTCCATCGCGCCCTGCGCCAGCCCGACCGCGCGGGCGGCGACGATGGGACGGGACTTGTTCAGCGCCTCCATCACCGAGCGGAAGCCGCCCGCGCCGCCGCCGAGCAGGTTCTCCTTCGGCAGCCGCACGTCGTCGAAGAACAGCGCCGAGGAAGGGACGCCGCGGGCGCCCATCTTCTCCTCCTTGCGGCCGACGCGGAAGCCCGGGCGGTCACGCTCGACGATGAAGAAATTGACCTCACCTGGGCCATCGTCGCGCTCGAGCCGCGCGCCGACCAGAACGAAGTCCGACACCGCGGCGTTGGTGCACCAGATCTTGCCGCCGTTCAGCACGAAGCCGTCGCCGTCGGATCGCGCGCGGGTGCGGATTCCGGCAACGTCGGAGCCGGATTGCGGCTCGGTCAGCGAGAAGGCGGCGCGCAGTGCGCCAGAGGCGAGGCGGGGGAGCAACCGCGCCTTCTGCTCAGGCGTCCCGCCGGCGAGGATGGTGCCAAGCGGCACCCACTGCACAACCAGCAGATAGCCAGTATTGTAGCACACCCGGCCCAGCTCCTCGACCGCGAGGCAGCCCGCGAGCGTGCTGCCCAAGCCACCATATTCGGGTGGGAAGGGCAGGGTGAACAGGCCGAGCTCGCGCAGCAGGTCGAACATGTCCTGCGGGTATTCGCCGCTGGCGTCGATGGCGGCGGCGCGCGGCGCCACGCGTTCGCGCGCGACGCGACGCACCAGGTCTCGGACCTGCAGTTGCTCCTCGGTCAGGGTAAAGGACACGCCCGTTTCCTCCTCCTCGTGACTGGCCGCTGCGGGGTATGCCGTATCTCGCATCTTGTTCGGCATGCTGAACGCGACGTGCGGCCGCTGTCAAAGGCCCCGACTTCACGGCAAGAAGCCCGCTCGGTGGATTCCTGCTGAACGTCGCCTCGAAACTCGCCGATCGGCGGTGGGCGGGGGGAGCTCTGCCAAGCACAGGAGGAAATCATCGGTCCACTGGCTAGTTTGAAGGTGATTGAACTTGCGGGCATCGGCCCGCGGCCTATGGCGGCTATGCTGCTGGCCGACACGGGCGCCACCGTGCTGCGTATCGACTGGCCGGCCGCTCAGTACAACCTCACCCTGTGCGGGCGGCGGACCCTCGCGCTTGACCTTAAGCAACCGCCCGCACGCGGACTCGCGCTGCCGCCCGTGGCCGAGGCCGATGCGCTCACCGAAGCTTTCCGTCCTGGTGTCGCTGAGCGGTTCGGCCTCGGGCCTGCGGACTGCCTCGCGCGCAATCCGCGACTTGCCTACGGGCGCATGACGGGTTGGGGGCAGGAGGGGGCGTTCGCGCCGGCCGGGCACGATCTCAACTACATCGCGCTGACCGGCGCGCTGCACCATTTTGGATGCAAGGCCCACCGCCTTTGCCGCCGTCTAACCTGATCGGCGACTACGGCGGCTGCGCTCCCGATTACGACTGCTACGAATGCATCGACGGGCGCTATGTCTCGGTGGTGCCGATCGATCGAGGGAGGCTTCTTGGAGGAACTGCTGCGCCGCCTCGGGATTGGCGCCGCGTGTCGCACCTTCAATGGAGCTGGGGCGGGTGACGCGGCCGGCCGATCCGGAACGTATCGTGGCGCCCCTGCAACATAGCGCTGTCCTGCCATGCGTCAGCTGAGTAGCGCCACCTCGCTGCGGGCGCTAGTATAAATTCTAATGAATGATCGTTCATACGGTACAAGGTCCCGCGAACGCAGTGATGCGCGGGATGTAACCCTCGGAGGATCCGGTATGCCCGACGCGTCAACCCTTCCTGATGGGCGTACCTTGACCCGACTAGACGTCGCCATCGTCGGGGGCGGACTGGCCGGGCTGTACGCCATCCACCGCCTGCGCGGCATGGGCCTGCGCGTGCGCGCTTTCGAGGCCGGCTCCGACATTGGCGGCACCTGGTTCTGGAACCGCTATCCCGGCGCGCGCTGCGACGTCGAAAGCCTCGAGTACTCCTACTCCTTCTCTGACGACCTGCAGCAGGCGTGGAAATGGCCGGAACGCTACGGCACCCAGCCAGAAATCCTGCGCTACATCAATCACGTCGCCGATCGCTTCGATCTGCGCCGTGATGTGCAGCTGAACACCCGCGTGACGTCGGCGCTGTTCGACAGCGAAGCCAACGAGTGGACATTGACGACGGATAGCGCTGATATCGTGCGGGCGCATTTCTGCATCATGGCCGCCGGCAACCTCTCGACGCCGCGCGTGCCCGAATTCAGGGGCCTACGCGACTTCCGGGGCAAGTGGTACCACTCCGGGCTCTGGCCGCAGGAGGGCGTCGATTTCGGCGGCCAGCGAGTCGGCGTCATCGGCACCGGCTCGTCGGGCATCCAGATGATCCCGATCATCGCCCGGCAAGCGGATCACCTGCACGTCTTCCAGCGCACGGCGAACTTCAGCCTGCCGGCGCGCAACGCGCCGATGGATCCGGAGCGCGAGCGCCGGCACAAGGCCGAGTATCCGGGCCGCCGCCGCGCCGCCTATGACACGCCGTTCGCCATCGCCGGCTATCCGAAGCCGACCAAGTCGGCGCTGCAAGCGACACCCGAGGAGCGCCGCGCCGCCTACGAAGCCAAGTGGCAGGAAGGCGGTAGCATCAGTTTCCTCTACACCTACAACGACCTGCTGGTGAACAAGGAAGCCAACGACACCGCGTCGGAGTTCGTGCGCGAGAAGATCCGCAGCATCGTCAAGGACCCCAGGGCGGCTGAACTGCTGTCGCCGAAGGACCATCCGATCGGAACCAAGCGGCTGTGCCTCGATACCGGTTACTACGAGACCTACAATCGCGACAACGTCACGCTCGTCGACGTGCGTAGCGATCCGATCCTGGAGATCACACCGAACGGCCTGCGTACCGCCGGCGGCGTGGCGTACGAACTGGACGCCATCGTCTTCGCCACCGGCTTCGATGCCATGACGGGCGCGCTGCGCGAGATCGACATCCGCACCACCGGCGGCGCCACGCTGGCGGACAGATGGGCCGGTGGCCCATTGACCTATCTCGGGCTGATGGTTGCCGGTTTGCCCAATATGTTCATCGTCACCGGCCCGGGCAGCCCTGGCGTGAAGACGCAGATGATCGCCGCGATCGAGCAGCACACCGACTGGATCGCCGGCTGCCTCGATCACATGCGCCGACATGGCCTCGATCGCATCGAACCGACGGTCGAGGCCGAAGCCGCCTGGGTGCAGCACGTCAATGCCGTGGCCGACGGTACGCTCTATCCGCGCGCCAACTCCTGGTATCTCGGTGCCAACATCCCGGGCAAGCCGCGGGTGTTCATGCCCTATGTCGGCGGCTTCGACGCCTACAAGCGGCGCTGCGACGCCGTCGCCGCGGGCGGGTACGAAGGCTTCAGGTTGACCCGGCAAAGGGTGCCGGTGCGTGAAGCCGAAGCAGCGGCACCGGCTTTGTCAATGCGGCGGCACAGGAGCGGAGAATGAGGGACAGGAACGAACCGGACTATGAGGTCATCGTCATCGGTGGCGGCGTGGCCGGGATCTATCAGATCAAGCGGCTGGCCGACCTTGGGGTGCGCGCCATGGTGCTCGAGGCCGCGCCCGATCTCGGCGGGACATGGTACTGGAACCGGTATCCCGGTGCCCGGTTCGACTCGGAGAGCTATACCTACGGCTACTCG